>JBDSBS010000523.1:0-8323 GCA_039921435.1 Planctomycetota bacterium
GAGCTGTTCCACGCTTGGAACGTCAAGCGAATGCGGCCCACAGAGTTCTGGCACTACGACTACGAGAACGAGAACTACACGGAGCTGTTGTGGCTCATCGAAGGCTGGACGGCCTACTATGATGATCTGCTGTGCTTGCGTGCGGGGCTGATGACCGCTGCAGATTACCTATCGGCCGTGGGGAAGAGCGTAAACACGATGCTGACAAGCCCGGGCCGACATCGACTCAGCCTGCGGGAATCGAGTTTCGATGCGTGGATTCGACTGTACCGACCGGATGAGAACACGCGCAACTCCTCGCAAAACTACTACGTCAACGGGTCGGTCGCTGCATTGTGCCTCGACTTGATGACCCGACGAGACTCCATGGGAGCACGCTCGCTCGACGATGTGCTGCGCGAACTGTACGGTTGGACGTTTGCGCGTGGGTGTGGCTACGGCATGCAAGACGTGGTCGATGTTGTGCGTCGATGCTCCAGTCAGACGACTGCGGACGCGCTCCAAGTTCTTGTCGGCGAGAACTTCGAGCCTGACTTGCAGGACCTGCTCGCAGAGTTTGGCGTCCGACTCCTGGCACGTGACGGAGATCGACCGCAACTTGGCGTCAACTTCGAGTCCGATAGCACCAAGGTCGCGTCTGTTCTCACGGACACAGCCGCTCACGCGGCCGGTGTCGCTCCAGGCGATGAGCTACTCGCGGTACGGGGGCTGCGCGTCAACGCATCAAATTGGCAGGACGTCTTCCAAGCAGTGGCAAAGATCGACCAACCGCTCGAACTGCTACTGTCCAGACGCGGCGTCATCACGCACTGCGTTGCCATCCCCCGCCGGGCTACTGGCGTCTTCTCGCTTGAAATCGACGAGGCGGCAACACCCCAACAACAGGCCCTTCGCAACGGATGGTTGCAACAGGCTCGGGGCACGGCACAGCCGCGCCCAAGACCCTCGGCGAACAAGAACAACTGACAAGGATGGGTCGCAGCGACCCTGACCAGCTCTTGGGATCGGCTGCGCGAGCGGGCCGGCCGTGAGAGCCGTCGCAGAAGGGTTTGTTCTGACTCTCGCCGCAAGCACACCAGGCCACGGTGCACGGCACATCGAAGATGACTTTGATGGGCGTGATGTCCGAGCCGCGATGCGTTCCATCACAGTAAGGGTAGGAACTGCTGCGGCCGCACTGGCACCACGCGCACTTCCCTGCGAGACACTGGTCGACGAAGGGACCGCGCTGTTTTCGTCCGGGAGGCAGCCCGGTCACCGCGTTCCATCCATCGGAAGCGACTTCATCGACAGCTACCTCATCGGCCGGGACTTCACCGGAAGCGACGAATGACCCCGCGCACCACACCGCGCACTTGAACGCGTGTCGTATAAATCGGGTCCATGCTGTCGTTCGCGGGCTGCAGCCGAATGCTGCCATTCGCTTCCCGATAGAAGCGTTTGAGCGTCGCCTCCTCCCCTTCGAGGATCGCGACGACGATGTCGCCGTTGTTGGCAGTCTCGCGCCTTTCGACTACCACGAGATCGCCGTCGTCGATGTGGTCGTCGATCATCGACTTGCCGCGCACGCGAAGAAGGTATATGCGGTCGCCGGTTGGCACCAGATCGGTGAGACTGATGTCCTGCCTGTCTTCAAGTGCCTCGATGGGTTGGCCCGCAGCGATCATGCCTATGAGAGGGAGGGTCGGAACGGCAGAGCCGCTCAGAACGTCCTCGCCCGCATCTGGATCGTGCAGGATCGCAACTGCCCGGGCCTTGGCGCGGTCGCGGTGGATCGCCCCTTTGCGTGTGAGCTGGTTGAGGTGCTCGTGAATGGTGATCTTGCTCACCCCGAGTGCTTGCGCTGCTTCGTCCAAGGTCGGTGCGATACCGCGCTCGCGCCGATAATCGCGGAAGTAACGCAGCACGCGAATCTGCTTCTCCGTAAGCATGAGCTTCACAGGTAGAACTCTCCCAGGTCGTCAAGTTGGCGTTTCAAGAGACGTCTTTGTTGGCTTCGCCGGCTTTCGGGGGATCCTGTCGGGCGATCCTGTCGGGCCAACCTGTCAGGCGAACAAAGCCAGAACAAGGAACATGGCCATCATCATACAGGCACCGAACAACTCGATGGCATGGTGGATTCGCTTTCTGGCAAACGAGTTGCCCTCACTCATCGCACCTCGGACGCCCCGACTCGCGCCACATTCCTCCCGACGCTGGACTGCAGCCACCCGAGCCAGTTGTTTCGCCGTGATCGGCCGGCCCGCGTCCTGACCCCCAGGACGACGAACGTCGCGACTGACAGGGCTGCGACCGACAGGGCTGCGACCGACAGGGTCGGATACAGCCCGGCCCGGCACATCGCGCAGGCCCAGCCCGAGCTGGGGAGATCGTCTCGATACCGAACGGAAGGGAAGCTGCTTCTGGGATGCTAACGACATGCGAACCTCTGTTCGTTGAAGGTTTGTGCGATGTTAGTGTTTTGTTTGCTCAAGTCAAGGCCCGGCTCTCGGTTCTTTCGCGCCGCGCCCGGAGCATCCACACGTCCCGAAATCTCGCCGCCGGCGCGCTGTTGTTGGCTTCACCATGCAGAGGCCACGCGCTCCACGCCTGTTCCGGATGCTCCGCCCCACCGACAACCTGCGCTGCGACCACGCCTTAGCGACCCACGGCCTCGCAGTGCTGGCGGCGATCGCGCGACAAGTGCGTCACGGCAGCGGGTTTCCCGCCTCTGACATCGCGACCCTGTTGCGCTTCCTGCGCGAGTTCGTGTTGGCTGTGCACATGCGAAAGGAGAACGACCATGTCTGCCCCGCGGTCGCGATGCGCGGCGACGACCGGTCTGCGGCCCTGGTCGGCGAGCTACTTCGCATGCACGACGAGGCTGCAGAGCTCGTGCACGCGCTCGTGATGTTCTGGGAGCCCGTTGGTGATCTGACTGCCCCGGAGAGTCTGGGGTTTGCGGACACGGCCGAGGCTCTCGAGGCCCGGATCCTGCGCATCCAGGCAATCGAGGAGCAGGAGCTCTTTCCCACTTGCGACGCGGTCGTACCCGCCGACGACCAGTTGGATTGGATTGCCGCGTTCGAACGTCTTGAAGCAGAGCGTTGTTCTAGGGCCGTCTGGGCCCAGCGAGTCGGCGACCTGGCGAAGGTCTGGCTGGCCTGAAGGAATGGCGGCGCGAGATCGCTGCTTGTGTGGAACCGCCGACCGCGCAGAATGAATTGGCTGGAGCATGCTGAATGGTCCGCGGGTCGGTCAGCCCGCAGCAGCGTGCGGAGGCCAACTTGATGATGCTGAAACTCTCTCGTCCACTCGTCTTCCTAGACTTCGAAACCACGGGCCTCGATACCCAGAGCGACCGCATCGTCGAACTGGCGTTCGTGCGCCTCACCCAGGATGGCAAGCGCGAATCGCTCGTGCAGCGCATCAATCCGGGGATCGAGGTCAGCAAGCAGGCGACCAAGATCACCGGCATCCACACCCTGGACGCGTGCGGCTTGTTCTGGGGTCCGCCGCTCAAGAAGGTTGGGCAGAAGCTCCTCGACTTCCTCGGCGACAGCGACATCGCGGGGTTCAACCAGATCGCCTACGACGTGCCGATGTGGCTGGCCGAGTGCAAACGCCACGGCATGGCCTTCGACATGAAGGGTCGCCATCAGGTCGATGCCAAGGTGGTCTTCAACGTCTGCGAGACGACGTGGGATCGGTTCCTCATGGGCCCGAGGAACCTCGGCGCGGCGGTGCGCCACTACTGTGGCCGCGAGCTCGAGGGGGCGCACTCCGCCGAAGCTGACACCCAAGCCACCGTCGACGTGTTGTTGGCGCAGCTGAAGCGGCACCCGCAACTGCCGCACGATGTGCCCGGTCTCGCCGATTTCTGCCTGCGCAACAGCGAGAAGAATCGCGACGAAGAGCCGGCCGGCGCCAGAGCCGGCCAAACCGGCGCATGACCTTCAGCACCCGGCTCCGGTATCGCTTCGGCGACATCGACGATGCCGGGATCGCGTACTACCCCAAGCTGCTGCACTACTTTCACTGCGCCTTCGAGGACTGGTGGAGCGATGCGCTGCACAGGCCCTACGCGCTGTTGATGCACGAGGACAAACTCGGGTTGCCCGCGGTGAAGCTCGAGGCCGAGTTCTTCGCGCCGGTGCGCTACGGCGATGAACCCACCGTGCATCTGGGCGTGCTGCGCGTGGGCACCTCGTCGGTCGAGTTCGGGTTCTGGATGACCCTTGGCGACGAGGCAAAGCCCGTGTGCCGAGCCCGAGTCGTGACCGCTGCGGTCGACATGGTGACGATGCAGAAGCGCCCGCTGCCGGACGTTTGGCGGACGCGCTTCTCGGACTTTGCGCTGCGCGAAGAGGACTTTCCGAGCGGCCGGTGAGGCCGCGATCGGCCGCCTATTCGAAGCAGTGTGGCTCAGGCACTCTGTTGCCGCGCGGCGTGGTGCTTGCCGTGAACGCTGGTCGACAGATCCTTCCCGCCGGCGCGTTCGAGCACTGAGTGGGCCAATGCCGCGTGCACGCGGTCCGTGTTGACCGCCAGAACGACGCCGCCGTGCTCGATGGCGTTCTCGTAGTGCTCTTGCACCTGATGCCCAGTCGCCGATCCGACCAGGAAGCCGATCGCTCCTCCCGCAATCGCGCCACACAGACCGCCGGCGATGCCGGTCATCAGGAAGTGCGCCTCGAACAACGACACGGGCGGCAGGGCCATCGCAGCACCACCCACTCCCATCCCCAACGCTCCGACGATCGCGCCGAGCAACGAGCCTCGCGTTGCATCTGAGGTCTCTTCGCCGAGCAACTGGTGCCGATGCTCCGTAGCCTCAGAAATCAGCACCGTGCTCGACGGTGAAAGCCCAGCGCGTTCGAGTTCCATCCGCGCCTTCTGCGCTGCTTCCGCAGTCGCGAACATGCCAGTGACTGTTGTCTCCATCTCTCACTCCTGGTTTGGTACGCAAGCTGATGACGTCATTGGGGACGTCGGCCCGATTCTAAGCCAAGAGCGCCTCGAGGTGATGGTGCCGCCTCGATCAGGGCGGTCAGGTCGATCAGGCGCCGATGGGTCTACAGCCGGTAGTCGCGCGGGAAGAACCCGGCCGGTGCCACGGACTGCACTCCGAACACCGCGGCCACGTTCTCGGCGGCGAGGGCTTGTTCGGGCTTGCCATCGGCAAACACCCCTCCTCTGTGCAGTAGCACGACGCGATCGCACTTGGGCGCAAACAGGTTGAGGTCGTGCGAAGCGACCATGACGCCGCGCCCGGCGGCCGCGAGCTTGTGCAGCAGACCCACGAGCTGCAGGGCGTGTTCGAGGTCGAGGTTGCTCGTCGGTTCGTCGAGCAACAGCAGCGACGCCTCGGTCGCCAACGCCCGCGCAACGGCAATGCGACGCTGCTCGCCGCCGGACAAGGTCGTGACCGGCCGATCCGCGAACGGCACCGCGTCGACGGCGGCAAGCGCGCGTTCGATGGCGGCCAGGTCGTCGGGCATCAACGGCTGGTTGCGTTGGCGATGTGGATGCCGTCCCATCGTCACGAGTTCGCGCCCCGTGAACTCGAACGGACTCTCGGCATCTTGGGGCACGAAGGCGAGTTCTCGCGCGCGCGCCATCGCTGGCCAGGCACCGAGGGCGCGGCCGTGCAGTTCCACATTCCCGCCGTCTGGTCGCAGCGCGCCGAGCAGCAAGCGCAGCATGGTGCTCTTGCCCGCTCCGTTGCGTCCGGCCAACAGCACGAACTCACCGGGCCGCAGTTGTAGCGACACCCCGTCGATGACCTGGCGACTGCCGAGCCGCACCCGCACGTCGCGCGCAGCGAGAGCGTTCACAGCGCCTCGCCGCGGCGGTGGCGCGCCAGCAGGAACAAGAAGTACGGAGCGCCCAGCAACGCCGTGACGACACCGAGCCGCAGATTGGCATCGGGCGGGGCGAGCCGGCACAGCAGGTCGCTGCCGATGAGCAGCAGCGCACCGAGCAGCGCCGCCGTGGGCAGCAGGATGCGGTGCGAGGGACCAACGAGCAGCCGCGCCAGGTGCGGCACGACGAGGCCGACGAACGCAATGCCGCCCGTGTTGGACACCGTCGCCGCCGTCAGGCCGCACGCCACCCACACCAGCTGACGCCGCGTTCGCTGCGCATCGACGCCGAGGCTGTAGGCACTGTCGTCGCGCAGCGTGAGCAGGTCCAAGTGGCGCGCGCGCGGCACGACCAGGGCACCAAACCCGACCAGTCCGATCGCCGTGATCGCGGCGTGCTCCCAGGTGCGCGCTTCGAGGCCGCCCATGAGCCAGAACAGCACGCGCGAACTCGCCGTGTAGTTGTCGAACGTGAACGTCACTGCGAACGACGTCAGTGCGCCGACCAGGGTATTGAGCGCGATGCCCGCGAGCAGCAGACTCGTGACCGAGAAGCGCCCGTGAGAACCGGCGAGCACGAACACGAGTCCCGTCACGCCCAGGGCACCAGCCAGCGATGCGAGTGGCACGGCGAAGACCGTGGTCTCGGCAAGTTGCCACACGATCGCCAGTGCGCCCCCGAGCGCGGCGCCCGCCGCCGTGCCCACCAAGTCGGGGGAGGCGAGCGGGTTGCGGAAGGTCGCCTGCATGACCGTTCCGGCCAGTGCGAGTGAAGCGCCACCGCAGATAGCGACGAGCAACCGCGGCAAGCGAATCTCACCGAAGATTACGCGGTCGAGCACGCTGAGATCGCTCGAACCGCCCACCAGTGATAGCAACCACTTGCCGAACGCGACGACCCCAGGTCCCTCGCGTGCCCAGCCGAGGTACACCACGGCGCCTGCGAGCAGGGTCGCTGCCAAGAACCACGTGCAACCGCGTCCCACTCTCACGGTTGCCCCCACGTGCGCAACGCCGCCTGAACGAACGCCGCGGTGTCGACCACACGATGCGACGTCGTGCCCAGCAGTGGCCCCGGCACGAACAGTAAGCGGTTACGAATCACGCACGGCAGCAGGTGCAGCCCCGGATACTCGTGCAGCCAGGCACGCTCGCGGTCTTCCTCGCCCGGCATCGCGGCAATGATCAGCGCATCGGGACGCCACGCCAGCACCGCCTCCGCATCGAGTTTCCGGAACGGTCCAGCACCGCGATCCGCCGCGATGTTGCGCGCTCCGGCCGCGGCCAACACGACGTCGACCAGCGAGCCGCGCCCATAGGTGTGCAGCGCCCCGTCGAGGCTGCAGACGTTCCACGCGTCGATGCCTTCGCCGCGAGCCTGCACGGCGGCCATGCCATGCTCCGTGCGCTGCACGAGAGCTTCGGCCTCCGAGCCCAAGTGGCAGACGCGACCGATGCTGCGGATGTTTGCGGCCACGTCCTGCAAGCTCGACGGTGCAATGGTGCGCAACAACGGCACACCAGCGGCCTGCAGCAGTGTCTGCGTCTCGGGCCGCGTGAACGCATCGGTGATGACGAGGTCCGGACGCGCCGACAGCAACTGCTCGGGCTCCGCGCCGACCAGATGGAAATCGCGCACCTTGTCTGCCACCAGCGAGAACCTTGGGTCCGCTGCCAGCGTGTGCACGCCGACGATGCGTTCGCGCGGTGCGATCTCGAGCAGAACTTCGATCGCCAACACCGAAGCCGCGACGATGCGCTGCGGTGGGTGTTCCGGGCGCCAGTCTTTCGCCTGCCACGGCGCCGCGTCGCGGCACGCTGCGTTCAGAACGATGGCAAACGCGAGCGCGAAGGCAGTGCCAGTGGTGTCAAGAATGCGGCGACGAGGCACGCCGCCATCATCGCCCTTCCTTCTCCTCCGGCAACGGAAAGGACGCCGGCAATTCGGCCGCCTTGGACTGCTTCTGCTCGCTCCACGGCGCATCGAGCGCGTCCGACCGTTGGCGGCACCGGCCACTCGCCATCGAAACGCAGAAGCACCCCGTCCGGCGACGAAAGCCACCTCCGGCTTGTGACCCGATGGCATCCCGGTGGCATCGACGGATTGGCGCGCGGTCCCACGGAGTATGCTCCTCGAGTGGCGACCCTGACTGCTCCCGACAAACGAGCCTAGACCATTGCGATGAGACACTTCTTCACCAGGCGTAGGAAGTCGACTTCGAGGGCTGGCCAGTCGTTTACGATGCAGCTCGTCAGCATCGGCAACCCGCGCGGCATGCGTTATTGCTGCAACAGCGGCTGATACTACGCCGCGAGTCCAGGCTTGCCTCGGCAGCGATCATGCGACAGCAATCAAGGAAGCAGCTGACCCTGGGTATTCGCACGCTCGCCGCAGCCTGTGCTGCTTGCTTGGGGACCGCCGGCATCTCTCAAGACCAGGTGCGGGCCTGGAGTTCAAGGATCTTGGACACAGAGGCGTT
>JBDSBS010000524.1:0-11942 GCA_039921435.1 Planctomycetota bacterium
CCGCGAGTCACTTTTGCGCGATGACCTTGGGCAGCTTGCCATCGGTCAGCACGGCGCTGTCGTTGGGCTGCACCTGTTCGAGCAAGCGCTCGACGACCTTGTCGGTCGTCACGCCATCGGCCTCGGCGGCGAAGCTCGTGATGAGGCGGTGGCGCAGCACGGGCTTGGCAACGGCGCGGATGTCTTCGGCGGCGACGTAGAACCGACCCTGCAGCAGCGCGTGCGCCTTGGCGCCGAGCACGAGGTTCTGGCTGGCGCGCGGACCGGCACCCCACTGCAGCCATTCCTTGATCCAATCCGGGGCTTCGCCCGCGGTGAGGCGCGTCTGGCGCGTCAGGCGCAGCGCGTAGTCGATCACGGCATCGGCGATCGGCACGCGGCGCACGATGGCCTGCAGTTCGAAGATCTGCTCGGCGCTGAGCACGGCCTTGATGTCCGTGGTGCGGTCCTCGGTCGTGCGACGCAGGATCTCGCGCTCTTCCTCTTGCGACGGGTAGTCGACCTTGACCATGAACATGAAGCGGTCGAGCTGGGCTTCGGGCAGCGGGTAGGTGCCTTCCTGCTCGATCGGGTTCTGTGTCGCGAGCACGAAGAACGGCTTCTCCAGCACGTGCCGCTTGCCACCGACGGTGACCTGGTACTCCTGCATCGCCTCGAGCAGCGCCGCCTGCGTCTTCGGCGGTGTGCGGTTGATCTCGTCGGCCAGGATCACGTTGGCGAACACAGGACCCGGCAGGAACTTGAACTCGCGGCGGCCGGTGGCGCGGTCCTCCTGGATCACTTCGGTGCCCGTGATGTCGCTCGGCATCAGGTCTGGTGTGAACTGGATGCGGTTGAAGGACAGCGACAGCACCTTCGAGAGCGTCGAGATCAGCAGCGTCTTGGCGAGGCCCGGGACGCCGATGAGCAGGCAGTGGCCGCGGCAGAAGAGCGCCATGAAGAGCTCGTCGACGACGTGGTCCTGGCCGACGATCACCTTGCGGATCTCGTCCTTCATCGCGGCGTAGGCCTGGCGCAGCTTCTCGACCTGCTCGAGGTCCTTTGGGGTGGCTTGGTTGTTGGTCATAATCGTGGTCAGTCTGTCTTGGTCAGTCTGTCTGGGTCAGCCTGTTCCGTGAGTCAGTGTCGCTGTCGGTGCGAGCGGGTCAGGGCGCGTCGGTGTTCGGATGCTCTGGAATCGAGTGCTCTACGTTCGGTTCTATGCGAACGCGGGGGAAACCCAAAGCATCCGGTGTCGCCGCCTAGGACGGGGTCGGCTGACAGAAACGTCACCTCGGCGCTCCGGCGGCGTCTTTGGTGTCGTCGCGCGGGTAGGCCGCGCAGAGTTCGGCCGGCGTGAAGCCCTGTTGGTCGATGGCGACGAGCAGGCCCTGCAGGTCGTACTGGGCGTTGGCTCCGCTGCCGAGGCGGGTGGCAGCAATCGCCGCGTCGTATTGACGGCGCAGCTCGACGAGGTCGCGGCCGAGTGCCTGCAGCTCGCTGCGTTCTCGCACGGCGGGCACCGTGTTGGCGAAGAACAGCCACAGCGCGATGCCGAGACTCGACAGTGCGACCCAGCGGGGGAACGACGATGGGGTCTCGGTGACCGTTCGACTCATGGCGCGCCGGGGCATGCTAGCTGCTGATCCGGGCGGGGGGAAGTTGCGGCGTGAATCCGTGAATCTGCTCGGGATTCACTGGGTTCGCCCTCGGCCACTTCCCCTGCTCGGCGAGCTGTGCCAGCCGCGTGCTGGAACGTTGCGCGTGCTGCTTTTCCCGTACATTGTTGGCCGTGCCAGTCCACTAGGACATGGCCAACCTCATGACGACATCTCCTCGCGTTCCCGTGTTGCGATCGGGCGACAAGCTCACCCGCGACGAGTTCGAGCGGCGCTTCGCCGCCATGCCGGCTCTGAAGAAGGCCGAACTCATCGAAGGAGTCGTCTACATGGGGAGCCCAGTTCGTCACGAGCAGCACGGTCGTCCTGACCGGGTCGCGCAAGTCTGGTTGGGAGTCTATGAAACGTCGACGCCGGGGCTCGATTCGAGCAGCAACTGCACGTTGCGGCTCGACCTCGACAACGAACCCCAGCCCGACCTGCTGCTGCGGTTGCCGGAGCGCGCGGGCGGTCGTTCGCGGATCACCGCTGACGGCTATCTCGAAGGTCCGCCCGAACTGGTCGTCGAGATCGCCGCCAGCTCGGTGAGCTACGACCTGCACCAGAAGCTCGACGTCTACCGCCGCAACGGCGTGCTCGAGTACCTTGTGCACCGAGTCGAGGACGGCGAGGTCGATTGGTTTCTGCTCGAAGGTGGGGTCTACGTGCGGCAGCAACCGGATGTCGAGGGCCTGCTGACGAGCCGTTGCTTCCCGGGACTTTGGCTCGACGTGCCGGCGCTGTTGCGCCGCGACTTGCAAGCGCTGCGCGCAGCGGTCGAGCGAGGCACTGCCGAACTCGCGCACTCGGCGTTTGTGCAGCGGCTCGTCGACGCGTAGTCGTTCGCGGAGCACCGCGCCGGACCACCGGGTTCGAGTTTGGTGTTTGTTCGCCTGTCGCAGTAGAGTCGCGTCGATGGGCGGATACTGCATCGAGGTCACATGGACCTGAGCGCGTTCGTGCGCCGGTTGCGAAGCGACCGCGACGATGCCCCAGGCACGGTCGATGCATGGCACCGCACCGAGCCGCGGCCGGCGCGCATGTGCCCGTTGCCCGAGTGGCTGCATCCGGCGTTGCCGCAGGCGCTGCAAGCGCGCGGCATCCTCGAGCTCTATAGCCACCAGGCCGAAGCAGCGAACCTGATGCACGACGGCAAGCACGTCGTGCTCGCGACCTCGACGGCTTCGGGCAAGTCGCTGGCCTACCACCTGCCTGTGCTCGATGCGCTGCTGCGCGAGGGCCTCGATGCGCGCGCTCTCTACCTGTATCCCACCAAGGCCCTGGCTCGCGACCAGATGGCCGACGTCGAGAACTTGCTGGCCGCGACCGGCGCGAACGACCTCACCGTAGCGGTCTACGATGGCGACACCCCGCCGCAAGTGCGCCAGGCGCTGCGCGAGCACGGCACGCTCGTACTCACCAACCCGCACATGTTGCACCAGGGCATCCTGCCAAACCACACCAAGTGGCAGGGCCTGTTCACGGGCTTGCGGTACGTCGTCGTCGACGAACTGCACACGCTGTCGGGCATCTACGGCTCGCACGTGGCGAACGTCTTGCGCCGCCTGTCGCGCATCTGCCGCCACTACGGCAGCGACCCCGTGTTCTGCGGCGCCTCGGCGACGATCAGCAACGCCGGCGAACACGCCAAGCGCCTGTTCGAACGCCCCGTACACACGGTCGACCAGGACGGCAGTCCGACCGGCGGCAAGCACTACGTCTTCTTGAACCCCAAGGTCGTCTCGGCCGTGTCGGGCCTGCGCGTACCCGCCAGCGAAGCGGCGCGCCAGCTCGGTGGCATGCTGCTCGACAGCGAGCTGCAGACGATCTTCTTCGCCCGGTCGCGCAACCAGACCGAGGTGCTGCTCAAGTACCTGCGCGACGAAGCCAAGGCCAAGCACATCGACCAGGAACGCGTGGCGGGCTACCGCGGTGGCTACCTGCCCAACCTGCGGCGTTCGATCGAGAAGGGGCTGCGCGACGGCACCATCCGCACGGTTGTATCGACGAACGCGCTCGAACTCGGCGTCGACATCGGCAGCCTGGACGTCTGCGTGCTCGTCGGCTACCCGGGCACCGTGTCGAGCACGTTCCAGCGCGCCGGTCGCGTCGGTCGCCGCACGCAGGAGAGCGTCTGTGTGTTCATCGCGCGCAGTGCGGCGATGGACCAATTCCTCATGCAGCACCCGGGCTACCTGTTCGACGCGCCGCGCGACGCCGTCAGCATCGATCCCGACAACGGCATCATCTTGACCAACCACGTGCGCTGCGCTTCGTTCGAGCTGCCGTTCGACGAAGGCGAGGACTTCGGCCAGGCGCCGAGCACGCGCGAGGTCCTCGAGTTTCTGACGCACGATCTCAGAGTGCTCGTGCACCAGAGCGGTCGCTTCCACTACGCCGATCGCACGTATCCAGCGGCCGGCGTGAGCCTCACGGCGGCCGACATGGACAACGTCACGATCCAGGATGTCGAGTCGCGCACCATCCTGGCCGAGATCGACCGGCCGTCGGCGATCACCGAGGTCTACCAGGGTGCGATCTACGGCCACCAGGGCGACACGTGGCTCGTCGAACGCTTCGACTACGCCGATCGCCGCGCCTTCGTGCGACGCATCGACGCCGATTACTACACCGAGGCCGACACCGAGACCGAGGTCAAGATCCTGCACCTCGACGAGCAGCACGACTACGGCACCTACACAGCGCACCGCGGCGAGGTGCACGTCAGCACGCTCGCCAAGGCCTTCAAGAAGATCAAGTTCTACACGCGCGAGAACGTCGGCATCGGCGAGATCAACCTGCCGCCCGAAGAGTTCGAGACCGAAGCGTGTGCGCTCGTGCTGCAGCCCGAACTGGTCGCGCGACTAGGCCTCGACAGTAGCTCCGGTTGGGGCGGTGGCGAAGCAAGTTGCTTGCAGGGAGTGGGAGAGCTGCTGCAAGGCCTCGTGCCACTGTTCGTGCGCGTCGATCCCGGCGACGTCAAAGTGCTGGCCGAAGCGCTGCAGCCGCACTTCGAGGCGCCGACGTTGATCCTCTACGACCGCATCCCGAACGGCGTCGGGCTCGCCGAGCGCATCTACGAGGTGCACCGCGAGATCCTGCGCGCAGCGCTGGCGCTGGCGCAGAAGTGTGCGTGCCGCAGCGGTTGTCCTTCGTGCGTCGGACCGCAGGCGAGTCTCGGGGCGCGCAGCAAGAACGTGGCCGTCGGGATCTTGAAGGGCATGCTGGGTGTCGAAGCATGTGTCGAAGCAGGGGGCAGCCGCACGCTGGGGCCAGGCATGCGCGGCGCGGAGGAAGCGTGGTAGCGCCCGATCGCGACAAACTGCGGCGCGCCTTCCGCCTCGGCCCGGTTCGGCCGGAGCCTCTGGCGACGCGAACCGAGCACGTGCAAGCACCGCGCGAAGGGGAGCTGCGGGAGTTCTTGCAGCGTCGGCACGAGCGGTTCACGGTGCCGCCGCGACCGCGCGTTGACCTACCGCCCGGCGAACAGATCGAGACCGCGCACGGGCCGCTGTGGCGCCGCGAGCTCGTCTATCCGGAGACGTTCGTGCACGGCACGACGCCGCTCGCCTCCGCTTTGCGGCTCGACGGCGAACGCCTGGCCGAGCTGGCGAAAGACGCAACGTTCGGGGGGCTCGATGCGCATCGGTGCCTGTTTCTCGATACCGAGACGACGGGGCTCGCGGGTGGCGCGGGCACGATCGTGTTCGCCTACGGGATGGCGTTCTTTCGCGGCGAGCAGTTCGTTGTCGAGCAGCTGTTCTTGCGCGACTTCGGCGAAGAGCTGGCGATGCTGCATCATGTGGCGGCGCGCCTGCAGGAGTTTCCCGTGCCGGTCACGTTCGTCGGCAAGAGCTTCGACCGCCACCGCATTGCCGCGCGCATGGCCGTGCACAAAGTGCGCACACCCGTGCTCACGGCCCCTCACCTCGATCTCTACCACCTGACGCGACGGGCCCATGGCAAGGCCATGCCCGATACGCGCCTGCGCACCGTCGAGCAGCATCTGCTAGGCCTGCAACGCCACGACGACCTGCCCGGCAGCGAGGCGCCCGCGGCGTTCCTCGACTGGATCCGCGACGGCACCGGGCCCGTCGACCGCGTGCTCGAGCACAACCGCCTGGACGTGTTGAGCCTCGCCGCCCTGCTCGGCGTGTTGGCCGGGCGCACCTGAGGCATCTTGGCACGAACCTGGGACGTTGCGAAACGACCCGGGGCCGTATCGTGCGCCCCGCCGGCTGCCGCCGGCAGCGCGCCGGCGCCTCCGGCAATCGAGAGGATCGATATGCATATCAAGAGATCTGCACTCGCCGCCATGTTGCTGGTGGTGGTTGTTCCGGCGCAGGCCGGCACCGCCAAACCAGCCGCACAGGTGACCGAGTACGAGAAGCTCGTGGCCGAATGGAAGGCTGCGGGAGACGCGTTCACCGTCGCGCGCAAGGCCCTGGCGGAGACCGATGCCTACAAGGCGGCGGTCGAAGCCAAGGACAGCAAGGCCCAGAGAGAACTCATGGGCAAGCTGGAGAAACCGGATGCCAAGGCGTTCGGCGAACGCGCGTTGAAGCTCGCGGACCAGCAGAAGGGCGACGCGGCCATGCCGTTCTTGACCTTCGCCGCCACCGAACTGAACGACGAAGCGACGACGAAGGCCGTCGTCGAGCGAGTGCTCGCCAAGCACGTCAAGAGTCCGCAGCTCACGGGGTTGATGGAGAACGCGATGGCGATCGCGCGCTTCGTCGGGCCCGAGGACACTGACAAGTTCCTCGAGCGCGTGATCGCCGAATCGCCGCAGCCGGTCAACAAAGGCTGGGCCATGTACTGGCAGTCGGTGACCATCACTCGCAACAAGAACGCCAGCGATGAAGACAAGGCGAAGGCGCAGCAACTGCTCGCGGACGCCGAGAAGCTCGCCGCCGGCACAGACCTCGCCGATCGCATCGCGGGCCCACGCTTCGAGAAGGAGAGCCTGCAGATCGGCATGGAAGTGCCGAACATCGCCGGCGAGGACGTCGACGGCGTGAAGTTCAACCTGGCCGACTACCGCGGCAAGGTCGTCGTCCTCGACTTCTGGGGATTCTGGTGAGGCCCTTGCCGGGCCATGATCCCGCACGAGCGGTCGCTCGTGGAACGTTTGAAGGACAAGCCGTTCGCCCTGCTGGGCATCAACAGTGACAAGGACAAGGACTACTACCGCTCCGAGCAGAAGACGATGGGCGTCACCTGGCGCTCGTTCTGGAACGGGCCGAAGGGCACTGGTGGTCCGATCTCGGCGAAGTGGAACGTGCGTGGCTGGCCGACCATCTACGTGGTCGACAGCAAGGGCGTGATTCGCTACCGCGACGTGCGCGGTGAAGCGATGGACAAAGCCGTCGACACGCTGCTCGCCGAGATGCAGTAGCCAAAGGCCCGAGGTGCTGGCGTCGCGCGGGCTCGCTCGCGCGACGCTGGCTGCCTATGCCTTGCGTTCGGGTACCGGGTCGAAGCCTGGTTCGCAGAACGGGTGGCATCGCACCAGCCGCCGCAGGGTCAGCCACGATCCTCGCCAGGCGCCGTGGGTCTGCAGCGCCTCCATCGCGTAGCAAGAGCACGTCGGTCGGAAGCGGCACGACGCTGGCTTCCATGGGCCGACGAGCTTCTGGTAGAGCCAGACCGGCAGCATCAGGAGCCACTTCATCGGCGCCGCGGCGCCGAGCGCCGGTCCTTCGAGTCGGCTTGCCCTAGGCGCAACACGAGCTGCACGAGCTCGGCGCGCAGCGCCACCAACGGGAAGTTCTCGGTGCGTTGTCGCGGGATCAGCACGAGATCCAACGCGACGGGGAACCGGTGCCGTTCGAGCCGGAACGCTTCGCGCAAGAGCCGCTTGAGCTTGTTGCGCCGCACGGCGCCACCGTGGTCCTTGCTGACGGAGACACCCAGGCGTGAGAGCAAGGTGCGCTCCGTAGCACCGGGTAGGCCCTCAGGTCGACGTCGCCGCAGCGCGACCACGGTCATCCAGTGGCCGGCCGCGCGTCGTCCGCGCTGGTAGACGTGCCGGAAGTGGCGCTGCGTCTTGAGGCGTTGCCACCCCGACAGGTTGGCGCGTTCGACTTCGGCGCCCCCGCTCTCAATCGCGCCGCTCACCGCGGTTCACCATCCCAGTAGTTCACCATCGCCTGTAGCTCACCATCCCAGTGCGGTGATGGCGAACGTCTTCTTGTCGCTGGTCGCCGGCAGGTTGGTGGTGGCGAGGAACTTTTCGAAGTCCTTCTTGGCCGCCGCGGGTTCCTTGAGGGCGAGCAAGACCCGGCCGCGGTTGTAGTAGTCGACGCTGCGCTGTGGATCGAGTTCGAGCACGCGGTTGAGGTGTACGAGCGCCTCCGCGTAGCGCTCGTGGTCGTAGTCGGACTTGGCCAGCATTGCGCGCACCTCGAGTTCCTCGTCCCGCAGGCCCCGCAGGGTCTTGAGCTGTTCGGCCTCCCACTTGGCTTCGGTCGTGCGTTCGATCTCGCGCTGGGCGGTGGCCTGGTCTTTGGCGCACTGCTCGAGGTAGGCCTTTGCGGACTCGGCGAGCAGGTTGTCGTCACCGAGCTGCTGCGCGATCTGGAAGCGGTGGTTGTGGGCGATGCGCAGCACCTCGCCGCGTTCGATCAGTACGCCGAGTAGATCGCGCGCCTGGGTCAGGCGAGCGGTAGCGAGTCCGTGCTCGGCGGTCGCCTTGTCCGCAATCTCCTTCGAGTCGGGCGTCCTCTGCGCCTGGCCTTCCAAGCGGATTGCTTCGCCGAGGTGGCGCTGCCCCTGCTTCTGCAGTGCGAGGGCATAGTTGAGCAGCAAGTACGGTTGGTGTCGGTTGGCCGAGCGCGTGTCGTAGACCGCCTCGAGCACCGCGGTCGCCTGGTCGAGCCGGCGGTGGTCCGTGCCCTGTGCACTCGCACTGCTCTTGAGCAGCACGGCACCCTCGAGTGACTTGAGCAGGTAGTCGTCAGGGTCGAGTTCGAGCCCGCGTTCGATCTGCCCCATGGCTTGGTCGAGGCGGCCGCCGTCGAAGTAGTACTTGGCGTTGCGCTGGTGGCTGGCGAGCTGCTGTTCTTCGTCGGTCGACAAGGAGCTGCAGGCACACAAGAAGGCCAAGAGGGCGGCGTAGCGCATCGGTTCGATACTTCGTAGGGCAGGCGGCGCGGCGGACGACCGCGCGGGGTCCACCGGGGGAGTGGAGGGGCATGAGGATACTGGCGCGAACTCGGTTGGCAACGGCTGTCGTCGTCGCCACCGTCGCCAGGCCGTCGGGCCCCGCGTGCCGGCACTTCCTTCTGCGACATTGGTGGTGTTCGCCGGCGCGGATAGGCTCAGCCCGCTGACCACGCTTCAACCCACCGCCATGAACCCACCCAAGCCAACGCGACGATCGTTCCTGCAGACTGCCTCCACCTCGTTCGCAGCAGTCGCCGCGGGTGGGTCGCTCGGCGCTTTGCGCGCGGCGGTGCCGGTGCATCAGGGGCCGGGCAAGCTCAAGATCGGTATCGTCGGGATCGGCGGCCGCGGGGCCGGGGCTGTGGTGCAGGCGCTGCGTGCGCACTCCGAGAACGTGCTCTACGCGATCGGCGATGCGTTTGCCGACAAGCTCGAGGACGGGCTCTCCGGCGTCATCGAGGCGCTCGGCGAGGAGAAGAGGAAAGCGCAGATCGACGTTCCGGTCGAACGCCGTTTCGTCGGCCTCGACGCCATCGACCAGGTGCTCGCAACGGGTGTCGACGTCGTGCTGCTGGCCACGCCGCCCGGCTTCCGGCCGATGCAGATCGAGAAGGCCGTCGA
This sequence comes from Planctomycetota bacterium, assembly GCA_039921435.1. Taxonomy (GTDB): domain Bacteria; phylum Planctomycetota; class UBA1135; order UBA1135; family UBA2386; genus DASVAL01. The sequence continues at coordinate 9,426 of JBDSBS010000524.1, forward strand.
GAAGGGTGTGCACGTCTTCGCCGAAAAGCCCGTCGCTACCGACGCACCGGGCGTTCGCCGCGTGCAAGCGGCCTGTCTGCTCGCCAAGAAGAAGAGCATCTCCGTCGTCAGCGGTCTCTGCTACCGCTACCACGACGGTCGGCGCGCGATCGTGCAGCGCCTGCACGAAGGTGGTGTCGGCGACATCCTCGCCATGCAGGGCAACTACATCACCGGCGAGCTGTGGAGCTTTCCGCGCCAAGAGCAGTGGAGCGAGCTCGAGTGGCAGCTGCGCAACTGGCTCTACTACCCGTGGCTGTCGGGCGACCACATCGCCGAGCAGCACATCCACACGCTCGACGTCATGGCGTGGATCAAGCGCGACGTCTATCCGAGTGCGGCCGTGTCGCTGGGCGGCCGCCAGGTGCGCACTGATCCGCTGTTCGGCACCGTGTTCGACCACTTCTCGACCATCTACGAGTGGGAAGACGGCACGCGCGGCTACGCCTACTGCCGCCAACAGAACGACTGCTGGCGCGACGTCAACGAGTACATCGTCGGCACCGAAGGCAGGGCCAACATCTTCCAGCACACGATCACCGGCAAGAACGAGTGGCGCTTCGAAGGCAAGAATCGCGACATGTACCAGAACGAACACGATGCGATGTTCGCGGCGATCCGTGCCGGCACGCCGATCAACAACGGCGAGTACATGTGCAGGAGCACGCTGATGGCTCTGATGGGGCGCATGGCGGCCTACACCGGCCAGCGCATCACGTGGGAGAAGGCTTGGAACAGCGAGGAAGTGCTGATGCCCGCGTTGTTGCGCTGGGACGAGGCACCGCCGCCCAGCAGGGTGGCTTTGCCGGGCAAGACGAAGTTCGCGTAACGCGAGCTCGAGCAAGCAGAGTCGGCTCGGGAAGACATTCGCCGAGCACGGGTGAGGCGGCTGGGGCGCACGCGGTCGCATGGTCGGCGCGGTGCCATCGTCGAAGCGTTGCCAGGCGGCGCAGATGGCCCCGTAAGTGTCCCGCCGACGCAGGTGGCACTCGCTTCGGTCGACTCAAGCTGACTCTGTGACCGCGTCGATGCGGCAGGGTCGCGCTCTGGGGATTGACCCGATGGTGCGAATGCCCAGGGGGGAGCCAATGCGCTTGATGGGTGCTCGCAAAATCCTGATCGTCGACGATGCCGTGCTCAACCTCGAGATGCTCGAGGAAGTGCTGGACGATCGCTTCGAACTTCGTCGCGCCAACTCGGGCGATGCTGCGCTCGAGGCTCTTCGTGAGTTCCCTGCCGAACTCGTGTTGCTCGACATCGTCATGCCGGGCATCGATGGCTACGAAACGTGTCGTCGCATCACCTCGGATGGCCGCAACAACGTCAAGGTCATTCTGCTCTCCGCCAACGGCGAGGCCAAGGACCGCATCCGCGGCCACGAAGTCGGGGCGAGCGACTACATCGTCAAGCCGTTCGACCCCGACGAGCTCTCAGCCAAGGTCGAGGTCTTCTTGGCCTTGAAGAAGGCGCAAGACGAATCCCAGGCCAAGAGCGAGTTCGTGGCGAACATCAGCCACGAGATCCGCACGCCGATGACGGCGATCCTCGGCTACTCCGAGAACCTGCGCGACCCGCTGCTGCCCGAGGAAGCTCGACAGCAGGCGATCGACACGATCTGGCGAAACGGCCAGCACCTGCTCGACCTCATCAACAACATCCTCGACCTCTCCAAGATCGAGGCCAACAAGCTTCAGGTCGAGCGGCTCGAGTGTTGTCCGGCGACGATCCTGAGCGAAGTTGCCAGGATGATGCGGGCGCGAGCCGACAGTTTGGGATTGAGCCTCACGGTCGAGTGCGAAGGGGCGCTGCCCGAACGGATACGCAGCGACCGCACGCGCATCAAGCAGATCCTCGTCAACCTGGTCGGCAACGCGATCAAGTTCACCGAGCAAGGTGGTGTGCGGGTGGTCGCGCGTCTGCTGAGCGATTGCAAGCCCGAGCCGCTGCTCGAGATCGATGTGATCGACAGCGGAATAGGCATCGACGAACAGCAGGTCTCGATGCTGTGTGAACCGTTCGTGCAGGGCGACGCGAATGTCACGCGACGCTTCGGTGGTACGGGCCTGGGTCTGTCGATCAGCAAGCGCCTGGCAAAGCTGCTCGGCGGTGACCTGTGCATTCGCAGCGAGTACGGTCGCGGCAGCACGTTCACGCTGCGCATCGCCGTGGGCAATGTCGAAGGTGTTGCGATGCACCGCGACCTGGATCACGCTCTGCGCGCCGGTGCAGAAGCGGTGCCGGTCAAGCAGTCGACACCGCGCATCCCGTGCCGGATCCTCTTGGCCGAAGATGGCGTCGACAACCAGCGTCTAATTTCGTTCGTGCTGCAGAAGGCCGGTGCCGAAGTCACGCTCGCCGAGAACGGCCGGGTCGCCGTCGAGTCGGCTCTGGCTGCCTCGCACGCCAAGCGCCCGTTCGACGTGATCCTCATGGACATGCAGATGCCGGTTCTCGACGGCTATGCAGCAACGGCGATGC
>JBDSBS010000525.1:0-4491 GCA_039921435.1 Planctomycetota bacterium
CGGCGAGCACGCACAGAATGCGCGCGCCCTTGGGGAAGTCCTTGGCGACCTGCATGGCCGCCCACACCGTTGCACCGCACGAGCCGCCGCACAGCAACCCTTCTTGACGGATCAGCTGCCGCGCCACGCGGAAGCTGTCCTTGTCGTTCGACTTGACCCACCGGTCGACGAGCGAGCGGTCGAACACTTCAGGGATGAAGTCGTAGCCGATGCCTTCGACCTTGTAGCTTTTGATCGGACCAGTGCCCGCGAGGATCGAACCTTCGGGATCGACACCGATGATCTTGCAGTCGGGGATGCGCTTCTTCACGGCGCGCGCGACGCCGGTGATCGTGCCGCCCGTTCCCGCGGTCATCACCACGGCCGCGAGCTTGTTCTCGGTCTGCTCGCAGATCTCGGCGCCGGTGCCCTCTTCGTGCGCCAGCGGGTTCGAAGGGTTGCCGTACTGGTCGAGGATGTGCGAGTCAGGGATCACGTCGTGCAAACGCTTGGCGACGCCGATGTGGCTTTCCGGCGCGTCCCAGGCGGCTTCGGTCGGCGTGCGGATGATTTCGGCGCCCAGTGCTTCGAGCACGACTTGCTTCTCGCGCGACATCTTCTCGGGCATCGTGATGATGACCCGGTAGCCGCGCACGGCTGCGGCGAGAGCCAGGCCGATGCCCGTGTTGCCCGACGTGGGTTCGATCAGGGTGTCGCCCGGTTTGATGCGACCTTGCTTCTCGGCGTCGAGCAGCATGCGCACGCCGATGCGGTCCTTGACGGAACCACCGGGGTTGAGGAATTCGCACTTCCCGAGCAATTCTTGCGGCAGGTGCCCGCCGATGCGGGACAGGCGCACGACAGGCGTGTTGCCGACGGTGGACAGGATCGAGTCGTGGATGCGGGCCATTAGGCACGATCTAAGCAGGCGCGGCCCGGGAAGGGAAATGCGCGCTCCGGGCTTGTTCGGCTGAGTCGTTGTGCGCATCGTTGCGCGGCCCGTGAACGAGTCCGAAACCCAGAGCGTCCCAACGCCAGATCCAGTTCTCCCCGCCGCTGCCGGCGACACCGCTTCGCAGCAGCCGGAGCCGGCGCACGAAGCGCGACCCCCGAACGGTGGCGGTGGCGCCACCGATGGTCGGCACGCGGACGCCGACTCGCACGCGCAGGATGGCGCTGAGCCGGGTGATGGCGAGGGAGGGATAGGCGTCGACGGCCAGCGCAAGCGTCGTCGCCGCCGCCGTCGCGGACGCGGCCAAGGTGGCAGCGACGGCGAGCCGGGCGATGGCGACCGGGCATCAGCCGCGCCTGGTGAGCCAGGTGTCGTACCCGCGGATGGCGGCGGCGACCGGCCACGGCAGCAGCGTGAGCCCCGGCCTCGTCGCGAACAGCCCGTACGCCCTGGGCGCGACCGCACGGAACGCCAAAGCCGCGGTCGCCATGGCCAGCGCGGCGATTCCCAACACGCGGCGATGCAGGCCGTGCGAGCGCTCGCCGACATGGCCAACGCACTGTTGCGTGTCGAAGGTGTCGACCCACTTGCGATGCCGCGCTACCTAGACCTCAACCTGCGTGTTCCCCTCGACGGTGGCAACGACCTGCGCCATGCCGCCGGCACGGCGGTCGAGCAGATTCTCCAGCGGGTGCGCGAGGTGCGCGAACACGAGAAGGCGCTGCGGCCCGGCGCGGTCTACAGCTACTTCGCCGACAGCTCGCACGCCGAAGGCTGCCGGCCGACCGAGCCGCGCCAGATCTTCGATGGCTACAGCTCGACCGGCAAACCGGTGTTCGGCGACTTCGTGACGATGGCGATCGAACGTAAGGACCCCGACATCGACCGCCTGCTCGCCGGCGAAGACATCGTGCTGACGCGCGTCACCATGGGCCGCGTGTTGCGCACGCAGCAGCTCGCCGAGTTCGGCGGCAACTCACCGGTGTTCAAGATCCTCGGCCAGGTGGACGCGGGCTTGTTCCGCGTGCTCTCGGCCGCGGGCAAGTGTGCGTTCAGCTTCCAACTGCTGCGCGGCGCCACGCTCGAGGGCCGCGTGCGGCTGCGGTTGCACCCTGTTTCTGCTGTCGATCCGATGGACCTCGCGGATCCGGCCTTGATGCAGATCCTTAGTCGCTTCCAGCGTCAGTTGGACATCGAGGCGATGCGTCTACAAGGGCAGTCCAAACAGGGCGAAGTCGACGAGGAAGCGTTCGTGCTGCCGCTGCTCACCGAACTGGCGCAACGGCTGCAGAGCCGCACGCGCCACGCGGGTCGCCGCACGCAACATGGCCTCGAACGCAGCGAGGCGGGCCAACGGCCGACGTCGCGCGCTTACCCCGACGCCGGCGAGGCGAGCGACGACTCGATCCTCTGGGACCTCGATCAGAACACCGTGGTCGTGCTCGGGGGAAAGGGGCGCGTGCACGTCTTCACGGCGCAGGGCAAGCACGTGACGTCGGTCATGATGCAGGGACAGGCGATCGAGCGGCGCCGGCACATGGGGCGCTGGCGCCTCGCCGAGCCCGAAGAACGCGGCGAGTTCCGCATCCACATCAAGCGCCTGATCGCTGCCGGTCAGGACACGTTGCAGCAGGAGAATGAGACCGAGTCGGTAACGCCCGCCGCCGCGCCGCCGAGGCGCCAACCCAGCGCGCCGACTCCCTCGTCCAGGGCCCCGGAGTCGCCGTCGGTGCCGTCAGTGCCGTCAGTGCCGTCAGTGAAGCCGGTTGGCGCGACACCCGCTGTGCCGCCAGCCGAAGGGTCTGGCCCAATAGAGCCAACCGCTGGGCCAACCGCTGAGCCAACCGCTGAGCCAACCGCTGGGCCAACCGCTGGGCCAACCGCTGAGCCAACCGCCGGGCCGGAGTGAGCTGCGGAGGCCGCGCATGCAACCAAAGATCGGCATCCTGACCATTAGCGATCGCGCCAGTCAGGGCGTCTACGGCGACGAATCGGGGCCGGCGATCGAGCGGGCGTTGCGCGACTACTTGGCGGCCGACTGCGCCTGCCACTTCGAGGTTCGCATCGTCGCCGACGAACGTGATGGCATTGCCAACGCGCTGCGCGAACTCGCCAAGGCGGGCTGCTGCCTCATTTGCACGACCGGCGGCACGGGCCCCGCCGAGCGCGACGTCACACCCGAGGCGATCGCGGACTGCTGCCACAAGGAACTGCCGGGTTTTGGCGAACAGATGCGCGCTGCGTCGCTGCGCGCCGGTGTGCCAACCGCGATCCTGTCGCGCCAGACTGCAGCCATCCTCGACAGCACGCTGGTCGTGACGCTGCCTGGCAAGCCAGCGTCGATCCGCGTTTGCCTCGACGCTGTGTTCCCCGCGATACCCTACTGCATCGACCTGCTCGGCGGCCCGCGCCTCGAAGGCAACCCTGCCGTCGTGAACGTGTTCCGCCCCGAGCCGAAGAAGTGACGACCATGACGGAACCCGTGACGAAGGAACAGTTCGCCGAGTTGCTGCGACCGCTGGCCAAGGCCCTGCGCGCAGTCGACATCGAAGCCGCGGACGCGGCCGTGCAAGCGGAACGGGCGGCGCCGTTCGCCGGTGCGCTCGTCGGCAACGTGAAGAAGGCCGCGATGGCGAGCATCGATTCGCCCTGGCTGCTGCCGAAGGCCCAGGGTGGCATCCGCTTCGGCCGCGTCGCCAAGGATCTCGAGGGTTTCAGCGTCGACGCCGTGCTCATGGACGTGCCGGGACCGCGCCACCGCCATCCGAACGGTGAGATCGACCTGTGCCTGCCGACCCAGGGTGAGCCGACGTTCGACAACCACCCTGCTGGATGGGTTGTCTACGGCGCTGACTCGGTGCACGTGCCGACCGTGCGCAAGGGCGAGATGCTGATCCTCTACTTCCTGCCCGGCGGCGCGATCGACTTCGCGGTGTGACGGCTCGCGCGGCTGGGTATCAGGGCAGTATCAGGGCCAGGCTTCACTTGCCGAGCAGGTTCTTGATGCAGTTCGCGACGCTTTCGATGGTCGTCGTGCGGAGGGCATCTTCGAGGAAGGGGCGCGCCTTTTCGCCCTGGATCTCGTGCAGCGCTTTCACGCACAGGCAGAGGAACAGCGGATCCTCCTGCCGCAGCGGCGGGTTCTTGTAGGCCCTCTCGATCGCCGGGACCGCGCGTTCGCTGTGGCGCTCGCTGAGAGCTTCGATGCACTTCTTGACGGTGATCATGTCCTGCTCGCTGCGCCCGATCACCATGAGCAGCGTCTCGTCGATCTTCGGATCCTCGGTGAGCAGATACAGCTGCACGAAGTTGTGGAAGCCGCTCGTGGCGAAGGCCGCCTGATCCGGAATCGAGGCGCCAGGGTATGCCTCCGCGCGATCGAAGTTGACGCCGCGGCTGGACTCCGTCAGCATGATCTGGCGCAGCGCTGCCTGGGCCTGCTGCTTGTCGAGCTCGATGAGGATCCTCGATGCATACCAACGCAGGCGCGCCGACGGCAGACGCTGCCCGAGCACGACCTCCTTGACGAGAGCCAAGCCGGCCTTCGGGTCGACGCGCAC
>JBDSBS010000526.1:0-2523 GCA_039921435.1 Planctomycetota bacterium
CGCTGCTGAAGCTGCCCTTGCGCGAGCGCCGCGCGCGGCTCGAACGACTCGTCGCGAGCGTTGCGCACCCACGACTCTTGCTCTCCGAAGGGGTAGTGCGCTCCGGCCTCGCCTTGTTTGCCGCTGCGCAGGAACGCGGCCTCGAGGGCATCGTTGGCAAGCGTCTCGACTCGACCTACCGGCCCGGCGAACGCACCGATGCGTGGCAGAAGATGAAGCTCGTGCAGTCCATGCACTGCCTCGTGCTCGGCTACGAGCCCGACGGCGATGACGATTTCAAGTCGCTCATCGTCGCGACCGACATCGATGGCGAACTGCGATGCGTCGGCAAGGTCGGTTCGGGCTTGAGCGAGTCGCAGAAGGTCGAATTGCGCGGGCTCCTGTTCGCGCGCCGGAGGCAGCGACCGCTGATCGCGACCGAGGTCACCGGGGCCTGGGTCGAGCCCGGCCTCTACTGCACCGTCAGTTTTCTCGAATGGACGGCCAACGGATCGCTGCGCGCTCCGGTGTTCATGGGCCTCGTGCGCGGAGGTGCGGCGTGAACGCCGACTCACGTGGGGCCGAGCGCACGTTCACGGCCGACGAACTGGCCGAGATGTGTGGACTGCCGAGCACTGTGGTGCGGCGGTGGGTCGAGCGCGAGCTGCTCGTGCCAAGACGCGGCTCCGTCGGCCAGTTTCCGTTTCGGGCCGTTGGCGTCGCGCGCACGTTGGCGCAGTTGTGGCGCGAGGGATGGTCGGCGCCCCGCATCGGCAAGGCCTGGCAGCTCGCGCGCACGGTCGTCGCGGATCCCGATGCGGCGTTGACGGGTCTGTTGGCGAGCATCGGACAGAGGCGCGTGACCGTGCGCACGCCGGACGGCCGGCTGATCGAGCCTGGTGGCCAGTTGTTGTTCGATTTCGCTGCAGGCGTGGCGGCCGAGGCCGTGGCCTTGCCGCAGTTGCGCTCGCCGCAGGCATGGTTCGCGATCGGCGTCGACGCCGAAGCAGCTGGTCGCATCGAGGATGCGGCACGCGCGTACGAGCACGCATTGTCCGGCGACAGCGCCGAGACTCGCTTCAACCTCGGCAACTGCTACTACGCATTGCGCCGTCGGGTCGAGGCGGCGGAGCAGTTCGCGGCCGCCATCGAGCGCGCGCCGGACTACGCCGAAGCATGGAACAACCTCGGCATCGTGCGCGGCGAACTCGGCGATCCCGCGGGTGCGATCGAAGCGCTACAGCGCGCCTTGCAGCTCGTGCCCCACTACGCCGACGCGCACTACAACGTCGCTGAGTCGCTTGCCGTGATCGGCGACCTCGACGGAGCGAGGCGTCACTGGCGCGCCTACCTGGCCTTCGATCCGAACAGCCGCTGGGCCGAACAGGTGCGGCGTCGTTTGCAGGCGAACGGCGGCTGATGCATCAGGTGCGGCTGCGCAGGATCGCGTCGAGCGCTGCTATGGCTGGCAGCAGGTCCTGGCGATCTTCGAGTGCAGCACGGAACAAGTCGCCGAGTGATTGCACGCGAGGCGGCATCGTCTGGATCGTGAAGCGCTGTGGTGTGAGGCTGGCGTCCTCGAGTTCGTCCCACGAGAGCGGCGTCGACACCGAAGCAGTGCGTACGGGCCGCACCGAGTAGGGCGGCACGATCGTCTGGCTGCGGCGGTTCTGCAAGAAGTCGAGGTAGACCTTACCGTCGCGTTGGTCGGGTAGGCGTTCGACCGTGGCGATGTCGGGCAACTCGCGCACGAGCACACGCGCAACAGCTTCGGTGAACATGCGCGAGTGTTCGTAGCTGTAGCCTCTGCGCAGTGGCACGAACACGTGCATGCCGTTCTTGCCTGACGTCTTGAGCAGCGGTCGAAGGCCGATGCCGCGCAGCAAGCGGCCAGCAGCGCGAGCGATGCGCACGACGTGCGAGAACGGCGCCGACTTGGGATCGAGGTCCAGAACGGCCCAATCGGGCTCGTCGAGCGAGCCCGCGCGCGACAACCACGGGTGCAGGTCGATGCTACCGAGATTGGCTACATGCAGCAGCGTCTCGAGGTCGTCGATGACGTGGTGGGGCACGGTGCTGCCGTCGTGCAGAATGGGCACGGTCCTCACCCACTCGGGCGTGCCCTCCTTGACTTCGCGTTGGTAGAACGACTTGCCGTCGATGCCGTCGGGGAAGCGGTTGAGATGCACGGGGCGATCGCGAAGGTGCGGCAGCAGCACGTGGGCAATCGCCTGGTAGTAGGTGATCAGGTCACCCTTCGTGTAGCCCTCGGCCGGCCAGTAGACCTTGCCCAGATTGCTGGGTTTCCACCGCGGGGCGGCGATTGGCCTTGGGCGGCTCGCGGCGATCGCCGACTCGGCAACTGGCGGTTTCATGACTCGCACCCAGTCGGGAGACGCGCCCCCCTGATAGATGCTCGAACCGCGTTTCGCGATCGCAGCGGGCAAGCCCGCGTCGGCGATGGCGCGAGCCAAGGCCAGGCCATCGCCCGCGACGTGGTCGACGTAGTGCACATGCTCGAGTTGCGGCACGAGCGTGCGCAGC
>JBDSBS010000527.1:0-11514 GCA_039921435.1 Planctomycetota bacterium
CCTGCAGACGGCCTTCGAACAGGTACCTGATGCCGTTGACCCAGAAGCGGTTGTAGGCCTCTTCGTAGATCGACCGCCACCGATACGTCTCGTCGGTGCCCGTGAACATCACGCGCCCCGCGCCGACGTTCTGCATGGCGATCATCGGCATGTTGTGACCGCCGCGCCGGAACTCGGGATTGGCGTGCTCGGCAATCGGGATGGCGACGGGCTTGAGCCGCAGCACCGGGAACCAGAAGTGGTAGCCAGGCAACCGGCTCCACAAGAGGCGACTCTCGTCCTTGCCCTCGGCGATGCGCGTGAGCTTCGCGCCGAGACCTTCTTCGCCTTCCGTCGCGAGCACGTAAGGACTGGGCCGCGGGAAGGCGACTCCGAAGCCGATGATCTTGCGCTCGGCGTACTCGATGTCGGGCACGATCGGCAGCAGCTCGGCCAACGGGCGCGTCGATGCTTGCGGACGCATCGCGTCGAGCGAGTACTTCTCGCCGCAGACCCACCACAGACCACAGCCGCCTTCGACGACGTGCTGCTGCAACAGTTCGCAGAAGCCGGGCGTCAGTTTGTCGTGGTTGGGGTCGATCATCACGACGACGTCGTAGGGATCGAACTCGGCGCGTTCCTCGGGCAGCCGCTCGATGCGCACGTCCTCGTCGCCGTCCTGCGGAAACTTCGGATCGGCACTCTGCAGCCAACACGCCACGTCGATCGTCTTGTCGCGAATCAGCAGATTGCGCAGGATCTGGAACTCGTGGCTCGAGCTGCCAGAAATCAGCAGGAGCCGCAAACGCTCGCCGAGCACTTCGACGGCGCTGACCTTGCTGTGCCGCTCGGCCACCATCGGCTCGCCGTCGGGCGGTTGGATCTCGGTGCGGTAGAGAAACCTCCCCGGCGCATCGGCAGTCAGCTCCTTCCACTCGACCGATGCCTCCGTGCGTTCGCCGCCGAGCTCGACCTGCTGTGTGCGCACGACCTGCTCGATGCCCTTGTCGTCGATGCGAACCAGGCGGGCCTGCACGCCGATCTGGTCGTAGCCCTCGGCGGTGAGGGTCGCCTTCATCTCGAAGGGATCGCGCTGGAACACCTTCGCCGGCGCCTCGAAACGCGTCAGCGTCACACTCTGAGTCTCGGACGGATCGCCGACACCGAGCACGAACGTGTGCGGGATCTTGCGCTGGTTCAACACGCGCGCGATCTCCGCTGCCTGCGGGCCGGCATTGCGCCGGCCATCGGTGACGAACACGACGGCAGCGATCTCCGACGTGCGGCTGCGTTCGAGCGCCGTTCTCAGGGCGCCGCCGAGATTCGACGAACGCCCATCCGCCTGCAGCTTCGCCAGATCGAGACGCGGAGGCGGCACCAGCACCGTTGGGTCGACGGGCAGAGGTTGGCCGTCTGGGCCGAGCTTGGGTTCGGGCGGTGGCAACACTGGCAACTGGTCGAGACTGCCCGCAAAGCTGTAGAGCTGGACCTGGTTCTTCTGGGCGAGCTTGCGCACGAGTTCGCCGTCGCCATGCGAAAGCAGAGCCTTGACGAGATCGAGCCTGGTCACCGACGCAGGATCGCTGACGCCGAGCGCGCGCCAACCCGAAGCTTGACCCTGCACACTTTCGCGCCGCCAAGCGTCGAGATGCGCCATCGACTGCGACGTGTCGACGAGCAGGATCGCGTGGCCGGGACGGGTCTCGCGCTTGACGGTGACGAGGTTGGGCTCGAGCAACAGCGCAATGGCCGCGAGCACAGCCAGGGTGCGCAGCGTGCCGAGCACGATGCGTTGCGTCACCGACAGGTTCTTGCCGTCGCGGCGATAGAGGAACGCGATGAGCACTACCACCAGCGCGCACCCCATGAGCACGAGCATGCCGAGGCCGCCCGCGGGGAAGTTCGCAAACTCGAAGTGCAGCTCGGCGCCGGGTTCGAGTTCGATGCCGCGCCAGCCGGCCATCCAACGAAGGAATGCGTCCATGTATGTCGTCAGCGACGGCCGAACCTCCAAGCCAGCAGTGACTCGGCCAGGAGGCCCACGATCAAGGCCGCGGCGAGCAGGTGCCAGAGTTCACCCTTCTCGCCGCTGGCACCAAAACCGCTGTCGTCCGAGCTGAACGTGACCCGCGCCTGCAGTTCGGGGGGATAGAGCCGCGCGAACGACGCATCGAGGAAGCCGACCAGCCGGCTCTCGGCGATGGGCGGATTGCGTGCGAACATGCGGCGCTCGGGCGCGCCGTCGTGGCGCAGCAGTTCGACTTCGTAGGCGCCGGTGTGGCGCAATTCGGCCATCGGGATCGCCAACGTCAGCGGCGCCTGCGTCGGTGCCGCTGGTGCCACTGGGGCCGCTGGTGCGGGTGGCGCGGGTGGTGCCGTGCCCGGCTCGGCAGGCGCGATCGGCGCTTCGAGTGCGGCGAACGTGCGCTCGTCGCCATCGCCAACCAAGGCGCGCACGCTCGCGTCGGCCCGGTAGAGACCCGGATCGAGTTCGAGGCGATACACGCCCGACGACGTCAGGTTGTTGCCGCTGAGGTCGCGGCGGCGCGCACCAAACCGGTGCATCTGGTTGGCGAGCACGAGCAGCAGGTCGGTGTTGGGCAGGTTCGACCAGAACGTGTCGGTCGTCACCGCGAGCAAGGCCACCTCGCCACCGCCGCTGCCGAACGTGCGTGTGACGAGGAATGGCGGCCCTTCGGCGTCGTGGATGCGCGCAACCACAGACGCCGTCGGCTTGCCGTCTTCGACGAGCGTGATCCAGCGCTTGACGAGCAGCACGTTGCCGACGAGCAGATCCAGGACTTCGCCGAGATTGCCGCAGACCGGATGGTCTCGGTTGACGAGCACACCTCGCTCCGGTCGGTCGGGATCGCCGGCCACATCGCCAAGAGCCAGCGGCAGCACGCCCGCGCCGTCACGCCAGAGCAGTTCGTTGTAGCGACCGGTGTCCACCATCGCCCCGCACGCGATTACCAAGCCGCCGCCCGCGGCCACGAAGTTCTCGAGGCGCTTGCTGGTCGCCGCCGACGGCGACTGCACGTTGCACAGCCACACCATGTCGAACGGTTCGAGGTTGGCCTCCTCGAGCATCGCGTCCGTGACGATCTGCACTTCGATGCCGGAAACTGCATCACCGCCCGGATCCAGAGCGGCTTGCAGGAAATAGGTCTCGCCTTGCTCCTCGTCGGGTTGGCCGTCGACGAGCAACACGCGGCTCTTCTCGCGCACTTCGAGCGCCAGCGTGCGCCGGTCGTCGAGCGGATAGCTCTCGGTCGCTTCGAGATGCGCCTCGACGCGGTGGTAGCCACTCTGATGGAACGTGTGGCCGATCGGCAGCGGCAAACGCTCGCCGGGCGCCAGTGGCGGCACGACCTGGGTGATGCGACTCTGGCCGTCGACCTCGACCGACACCGACGTGGCGGGAATCGGGTCGAGCCCGAAGTTTTGCACGTCGACAGCCAACGTCGCGGGCACGCCGACGACGGCGGTGTGGTCGACGAGGCGCACGTCGACGATCGCGACGTTGGGCTGCTGGCCCCCGACCCCGATCACGGCAAGGTGCTCGACCTCGGCGCGCATGGCGCCGAGTGCGGTCACCATTGCCGGCCTCGCCTTGTCGTCGTCGGTCGTCCAATCCGACGCGCGGCAATCGCCGACGATGTAGTACTCGGTCCGCGGGGCGTCCGGCACGGTCGCGGCACGTTTGACGGTCGCTTGCAGGACCACGCCCAGGTCCCAGGTCCCATCGCCGACCACCCATTCCTTGAGCATCGTGCCGATCCGGCGGCCGACGTCGGGGCCAACCCGCTGCGCCCACAGGTCCGGCGACGTCGCACGGCTCGTGCGCACGATCGAGATCAGATCGCCGCTGCGACGCTTGCCGAGATCATCGGCCAGCGCGCGAATGCGATCCTGCGCCTTCTCGAACAGCACCATGCTGCCCGTGCGCTGAGTCATCGAGGCGGTGTCGTCGAGCACGACCACGTGGTGTGTGCGCGTGCCGAGCAGCCCACCGCCGCCGAGCTGAGGCCGGCTGACCAACGACACGAGGAACAACACCGCGAGCGTGCGCAGCAGCAGCACCAGCCACTGTTCCATGCGCAAGCGCTTGCGATTGCGCTTCATCGCCGCCAACAAGAACTCGATCGCCGCCCAGGGCACACGCTGGAAGCGCCGCCGATTGAGCAGGTGGATGACGATGGGCACTGCGCAGAGCGGCAAGGCCCAAAGCAACAGTGGATTCAGGAAGGCGAGTGCCAGCATCTGCAGTTCAACTCAACGCTGGTAGATCGGGGCCAACGCGTAGGGGAGCTGCAAGATCGTGAGGGCAATCGCGGTGCCATAGACCGTGCCGACGCCATCACCTTCCCAGCCGCCGTCCTTCCTCTGCTGCTTCAAGAGCCAGGCTGACTTCTTCGCGTAATAGTCGTTCCAATCGGCGCCGCCGCGCTGGAAGAGCGCCTGGCTCCAATACAAGTGCGTGTAGAAGTGGTGCCCGGTGTTGTCGACCGTGACCTGGATCTGCTTCCTGCAGTACTGCACCGCCTTCTCGACGAACGGCTGGTCGTCGTACATGCCCGCGTTGTAGAGCACCGCGACGCCGGCCGCGGTGATAGCCGGACGGCCACCGCCGCCCGAGTTGAGGCTGTAGCGGATGCTGCCATCTGAGTTCTGGCATCGCTTGATGTACTCGACGGAGCGATCGATGGTCTTCTTGTCGACGATGATGCCGGCCATGCGACACGCGCGCAGAGCCTGGATCTGGGTCACCGTCACGCTGCCCTCGTCGCTATTGGAATCGGGCGTGTAGATCCAACCACCGGCCGAGGACTGGGCCGCGGAGATCAGGCCGACAGCCTTGTCGAGCACGCGCTTGAGCTTCTCCTGCTTCTTGAGGTCCTCTTCCATGCCAAACACCGAAGCGAGGTACAGCGTCGCGAAGCCATGTCCATACATGCTGCGCCCTTCCTCCTCCGGCACCGAGATGACACCGTTGCCGGGATCGGCGTGCTTGAGCAGGAAGTCGACGGACTGCCGCACTTCGCGCCAATGCTTGCCGCGTGTGGGTGTCGAGCCGGAGGCGACGAAAGCCATGCCGGCAAGGCCCGTCATGGCAGCCGGGTAGCTGCCATAGCCACCCGAGTTGCGCCAGCTGCCGTCGTTGGCCTGATTGCGCGACAGCCAGTCGAGGCCGCGCAGCGTGGCTTCGTGGATCTCGCGGGTCACACCGGGCGGGTAGGCGATGTCTTGCGCGATGACACATGCCGAGTTCACGAGCGCGAAGGCAAGCATCGTTGTCGTCGTCTTCATCCCTTGCCTTCCATGTAGTCGTAGAGACGCTGTTGCTCGGTCTCGTGTGCACGCAGGTCGCCGGCTTCCTTGCAGAGTTCGACGCGCGCGAGGTGCCAATTGAGGCGCACCTCGCGATCGGGCAGCAGCTTCACGATGCCGTCGAGAGCAGCGATCGCCCCCGCCAGGTTGCCGGCACTCGCGATGCGAGTCGCGCGTTCGCGCGTCAGCGCCAACAAATGTGTTTCGATCGGAACGCGCTCGGCAGTCGCCACAGCCTTGCTCACCGCGGTCCGGAGCGCGGCTTCCGCGGCTTCGGCCGCGCCGGCTTGTACGAGATAGGTAGCCTTGCGCAGCGGGTCGGAAGTCCGTTCGGCCAGCTGCAGCAGGGCTTCCCGCGAACTGAACATCTCCACACCACCCTGATAGCCGACGGCGAGCCACGGACCGTGCGAGACGAGGTTGTAGGAACCGGCGAGCGGATCCCGACTCGGGTCGAAGGCGGGCAGCGCGATGCGTCGCATTTGCCCCTCGGCGTCGAAGACGAGGATCTCGCGGTCGCCGGGCACGACCACCCATTCGCCCGCGACCATGCCGCGCCCTCGCGTGCTGCCTTTGGGCGGGTTCCACACCGGCAGCTCTTTGCTCCAACTCACAAGCCCCCCGCGCAGGCCGATGCAGACGACACTCGAGTCCGACAACGCAAACAGGTTTTCGTCCGACGCCCCGACGATCGTGCGAAGCTTGCCGTACGGCGCGTACGAGGTCGTCGCATCGAGCATCCACACCGGCCGCCCTGACCCTCCGTCGATGCACAACAGCATGTTGCTGTCGCACGCGGCGAGCACCACGAGACCGTTCCGGACGATGAGGTCGTTGGGCAAGAACCCGGAGAGATCGGCCTGCAGGAACTGCTGCTGCCGCATGCCAAACCGCATGCCGTCTTCCGATTGCGGGCGGCGTGGCCTCGTGGCTGGTCGCAGAGGGTCGTTGCGCTCGTAGCGCCGAATCCACCTCAGGTCGCCCGCGAAGGCATCGACGGCAGCGAGGCAACCCGCGTTGGTCAGCATGTAGGCGATGCCGCCGTGCACGACCACTGGCGAGCCGGGCGCCTTGTAGAATCCGCTGCCCCCGGCGTGCACCGGCGTGTGCCACAGCGGGCGACCCGTGGTGCGATCGAGGCACTGCAGCGTGTAGGCCGAACGGCGCAAGGAGGGCAGCAGCAGCCGTTCGCCGAAAACGGTCGGCGCGGCCAGGAACGTGACGTCCCGCAGTCCATCCTCGCCGTCTTGCCACTGCTTCGAGGACCACTCCAGGGCTAGCGTGTCGCGCTGGTAGGCACGCAGCTCGCTGGACTTCAATGCCTCTGGCGACGACGTCGTGTTGCGATCGTGACCCAGCACGACGTAGCGGCGGGCCTCGTCCTCGATCGGTCGCAACAGAGCGAAGTCGCTGCTCGCGACGCGCACGCGCGGATGGTTCTCGCGCGGTACGGGCGGTTCGTCGACGCCGTCGCCGCGCGTCAGCTGCACCCCCGTCGCCGCATCGGCGACACAGAGGCAGAAGTGTTCCAAGAACAACGCCCTCGGCAGGCTCTGGACCGCACCATCACCGCGTTGGGCACCTTGCGAAAACGCCACCCAAGTCGCCGGGCCATAGCGGCTGGCATGCGGCATGGTCGCCATCCGCATGCCCTCGTCCATGACGAAGAAGGGGCCGTCGTTGTTGTTGTTGGTCGCCTTGGGTTCGCGGTACGGCTCTGGGTTGCGGAAGCGACACTGCCACAATGGAACGAGGTCTTGGGTGCCCGCCGCCAGCCACGCCGGTGCCCGGTTGCGATCGGGATCGGCCATCAGCTCGAGGACCTCGTGCGCAAACATCTCGCTCTCGGGCAGGTCCTTCACGGCCTGCAGTTCGCCCATGATGCGCAGTGCGTCGTCGTGATGGGCGCTCGCCAGTGCCTGCACCGCGTCGTGAGCCGCCCCGACCTCGCCAGCCAGCCGCAGACACAGGGCGATTTTGAACTGACACCACACCTCGCTGATGCCGAGCCGCTTGCGATTCTCCTCGGGGTAGATCTCGACCAGGTCCCGCAGCACCTGCACGGCGATGCGGTAGCGCCCCTCGTGCATGAGTCGGTCCGCCAACACGATCATCGCCCGCCCCGCCGGCAGGGTGACGAAGTAGCGGTTCGCGACCTGTTCGAGGGCCATGACGGTGCCGTCGCGCAGGGCCTGGTCCAACATCTCGCCAGCGGCGACCTCGTAGTTCGTGCGGTAGATCTCGATGCCGATCGACGGCAATCGGGCCAGCAGTTCGTGGCACAGCCGCCGAACGGGTCGATAGAGGCGGCCATCTTGCGAGAACACCGACTGGCGCGCATCGAGCACGACGGGAGGCTTCGGTTCCGGAGCAGTTCCGAGTCGGCCGTTCGACAGCAATTGGCGCACGGGCTCCGGCTGTCTGGGCGCGGCGGGCTCGGTCGCATCGGGGGGGCCCGGTGTCGCGCCGGGCGCACCTTGGTCGCCACCTGGCCCGGCGACGACTTCCACGGTGCGGCCCTCGATCACATCCTGCAGCACCTCGATCGCGCCGGCGTAGTTCTCGCGGGCCAGGAAGTCCTGCGCCCGCCGCAGGTAGCGGTCGAGGTTCGGGTTCTCGAACAGCTCGACGGGCACCCCGGAGTCGTCGCCGACGACGGCCGGCGGCGCGCCGACCCCGACCGGGGCCACGGCCCGCAGGCGTTGCGCGGTAGCGGTCGTTCCCGCGAGGATCGATCCGAGCAAGAGAGCCGGACCGAGCGGGACATGCAGCCTCAGGTGTGGCACGTGCGTCGTTCCGTTCGGACGCGATGGGCCCTGGGGTTCAGGCCCACGCGGAGTCGTTCGTTTGTGGATGCGGCCGGTTTGGTGCCGCTGTGCTCGACGTTGAGCTTGCACTCGAACGAGCGGCGCACGGGGAGGGATCAGCGTGGAATCTACGTCGTCGGTAGCCAGACGGCGAGACCCCCCAACCCATTCCCCGCTCGTGAACTCCACTTCGGGAATCTCGGCGGGGTTCGACAAGTCACCGTGAACTGACCATGTTCGCGAGCCGCTGTAGAGTACCGAGCCGCATGAAATCGACGATGCCCCTCCGCCACACGCTGTTGGTCGGTCTGTTCGCGACCTCTCTGCTGAGCCAGGATTGGACCGACGAGCAGCTGGTAGCTGCTTGCCCGGGATTTCAGTCCGAATCACTGACGGCCAGGCTGCAACAGGTCGGCAAGCTGCTGGTCGACCGACAAGCTGCGTTCAGCGCCATCGTCGCGAGGATCCACGGCGACCACCGCGAATACCGACTCAAGATCGACCGGTTGATCGAGGAGCTGGCCGATGCTCGGTGGCAGGTTCGCGAGGACGCCGAGCGCTCGCTGATCGAGATCGGCGGCCGCGCCCGCACCGTCATCCAGCAACGCAAGGAGAAGTACGATGTGCTCGAGCAGCACATTCGGTGCGGGCGCGTGCTCGACGCGCTGGATGCGAAGGGCACGGAGCAGGAGGACCGCGAACGACGCCTCATGCGCGGGCTCGTGACCACCGCGCTCTACCTCGATCCCGAACCACGGCTCCTGCGCGCCCTGCGCAGCGCGTTGGGCCACACCGACTCGTCGATCGCCGAAGGCGCAATCCGCGCCCTCGGCAAGCTCGGTGGCGACGAAGAGGTCGACAGCGTCGTGCAGATGGTGACCTTCAAGAGCGGCATCTTCCGCCTCACGGCCGTGTCCGCTTTGGGACGCATGCGCTGCGACAAGGCGCTGGCGGTGTGTCGCGATCTGCTCTCGGGCAAACCAACGGGGCCGCTCGAGGGGGTTACACTCACGCGAACGGAGTCGATGGCGATCGTGCGGGTCCTGCACGCGCGCGGCGATGCCGGCGCTGCGGCCCTGATCAGCACCTTGCAAGGCCACGCGGATCCGGTGCTGGCCGCTGGGGCTCGGGTCAGCGCACCCAAGGGGCAGAAGCCCGCGACCGCGCGCTGCACGCTGCCGGACCGCAGCCAAGTCGATGCCTCGTTCGGGGGCTTCCTCGGCGAGTCGCAGCTCGTCGGCGATGTCTTCGAGGGCTTGCCGATGGCCGAACTTTCGTTCAACGACTGCGACACGATCGACTTCTCCGATCACGCTGTGCTGCCGCCGACGGTCGCCAGGGTGTTCCTCAACCAAGGCAGCCTCGTCTGTGGCGAGATCCTCGCCATCGATCCCGAGGGTGTTCGCGTGCGTTCGGCCCACTTCGGTGAGTTCGTCTTGCCGCGCAAGGAGATCCAGGGCATCGCGATGGATCCGAGTCTCGATCGTCTGATCGGCGCCTCGGTCGAACACGATCGCGTGCGGCTGCGCTCCGGCGAGTTCCTCGATGGTGCGCTCGTGAGCGGCAACAGCAAGCAAGTCAAGGTCGTGCTCGTTGGCGGCGAAGAACGCAATGTCGAGACGAGCGACGTCGCCGGCGTGCTCTTCACGCGACCGCGCGTGGCAGAGCCCGACACCACAACCTATTCGCGCATCGACTTGGTCACCGGCGTACGCCTGATCGGCTTCCTTGCCGACAGCTCGTCGGACCAACTCGCCGTCTCCGTGCCGCTGCTCGGCGCCACCGCCGTGCCATTGTCGCAGGTGTCGCACATGGAGCTCGCGGTTGGCGGCGGGGCCATGTGGGGCTTCACGCTCATCGCGGACTACAGCGACAACAGCGTCATCGAAGTCGACCAGGGTCGCGTCGTGTTCGTGCTCGAGGATATCTTCGGCGCCTGGGACGCAGAATGCCTCGACAACGGGAACCTGCTGATCACCGAGTTCTCGGTCAGCCGCGTGCAGGAAGTGACCCGCAAGGGCAAGGTCGTGTGGATGTTCGAAGACCTCAAGAACCCTTACGATGCCGACCGTCTGCCCAACGGCAACACGCTGATCGCCGATACGTTCGCGAGTCGCGTCATCGAAGTGAGTCCCGAAGGCAAGATAGTCTGGAGCTACGCGAAGGACATCCGCCCCTTCGACTGCGACCGCCTGCCCAACGGCAACACGCTGATCGCCGATGTTCTCAAGGACCGCGTCATCGAGGTCTCGCCCGAAGGCGAGATCGTCTTGGAGGTCAAGAACCTGCCCAACTGCCACGATGCCGACCGCTTGCCGAACGGCAACACACTCGTCACGCTGCGCAACAAGGGCTGCGTGCTCGAGATCGACCGCGAAGGCAAGGTCGTGTGGGAACTGCAGGGCCTCAGTTCGCCCAGCGACGCGGATCGCTTGCCCAACGGCAACACGCTGGTCGCGGAGAACACGTGCGTCAGGGAATTTGATCGCCGAGGCAACGTGGTCTGGAAGAAGGAGATGACCTGGGCCGTGGAAGCGAACCGGTACTGATTCGATTCCAGGAGCGCGCAACTGTCGCCGTCAGGTGCAGGCGCCGTCAGGTGCCGAACACCGGCGCGAGTTCGGCCGGGAAGCCCAAACGTCGCACGACACTCCTGATGTCTTCCATGCGTGCCGGATCGTTCTCCGACGCGGCGGCGCAGAATGCATAGATCGCGCGCTGCAGGTCGGAAGCGCGAGTCTCGGCCTCGATGGCGACCGCAAACCAGGCGCGCGCCGAGGCCGGACCGGAGGCCAGAAGGACTTCGACGCCGCGTTGCCACGCCCGTTGCTCCAGCCCCGCGCGCGCCGTCTCCCAGTCCGTCGCCGATGGCGCCAACTCCACGGCGGCGGCGACCTCCGCCGTGAGCAGTGGCCAGGTCTTCTGCCAACGCGCCGGCACCGCGTCGATTTCGGCCGCGAGGCGCTTCGCTGCGACGAAGTCGCCCGAGTGGAAGCGCCAGATCACCCGTTCGTAGGGCCAATCGACGATCCACATCGACACGGCGGCGACGAGCGCAACCCCCAGCGCGGCGAGCACGGCACGGCGAAGGCGCCGGCCCGTGGCCTCGAAGCTCGCGCGGAACTCTGGCTCGACTTCGTAGCGGCGCATGAGGTTCCAGCGGCGCTGCTCTTCGGGGTGCATGCTGAACGCTCGCCCCAGCAAGCCGTGACGCAGGGGCAACGCGAGCCGTGAAACGACCATCAAGGCCCGCGTGCACGGCGCTGCACCCAGCAGACCGACCGAGACCGCGTCCGCCTCGTGTTCGAACCGGTGCGCTAGCGCCCGCACGACGGTCCAGCCGGCAACCATGATCAGCACGCCGATGAGCGCTTGCAGGGAGAGGTCGATCGCATCC
>JBDSBS010000528.1:0-2530 GCA_039921435.1 Planctomycetota bacterium
GTCGTCGGGCTCGGCGTCGTCGGCGCTGTCGCCTGGTCGAGCGGCAGCGAACAGCGTCACGCCGCGACGCCGCCGCAGGATCCCCAGCCGACTCCCGCACCGGCCCCAACACCAAAACCGACGCCGCCGAAGCCCGAACAGGATCCGAAACCCGCGCCCGCTGCCTCGACGACACTGATCGCCGACTACAGCGACAACCGCATCATCGAAGTCGACGCAGCCGGCAAGGTGATCTGGTCACTCGACGACGCCTTCGGCGTCTGGGATGCCGAGCTTCTCGCCAACGGCAACATCCTCATCACCGAGTTCTCGGTCAGCCGCGTGCGCGAGATCAACCGGGAGGGCCACACAGTGTGGTCATTCGAAGACCTCAAGAACCCCTACGCCGCGGATCGCTTGCCGAATGGCAACACGCTGATCACGGACACGTTCGGTGGGCGCGTCATCGAGGTCAATCCGAAGAAGGAGATCGTGTGGTTGCTCGACAGAGTGGTCGAGCAGGATGGTAGGCAGAGGGACCTTCGTCCCTTCCATGCCGACCGCTTGCCCAACGGCAACACGCTGATCGCCGACGTGCTGAATGATCGCGTGGTCGAGGTCGATACCGACGGCAAGGTCGTCTGGCAGGTGACCAACATGCCAAACGCGCACGACGCCGACCGGCTGCCCAACGGCAACACACTCATCACGCTGCGCAATGCGGGACGGGTCGTCGAGGTCGATCCGACCGGCAAGGTCATCTGGAAGCTCGAGGGTCTCTCGTCGCCGAGCGACGCCGACCGCCTGTCCAACGGCAACACGCTGGTTGCCGAGAACACGCGCGTCCGCGAGTTCGATCCGGCCGGTAAGGTCGTTTGGAAACGCGAGATGACGTGGGCCGTCGAGGCCAATCGCTACCCTCGCTGAGCGTCTCCGGCACCGTGGCCACCGCTCCCGACTCTTGGCTGGCACAGGCTCAGGTGTGTAGCTCGCGAAGCCCGCACTGAGACACACAGCGACGCGCGAACCCTTTCGTCCATCGGCGGGGCGGCCTACAGGCTGCCCCGCATGAGCATCCTGCAGTCGTTGTCCGACGAGATCGCCGCGGTAGTGCAGCGCGTGCGGCCCGCCGTCTTGCACCTTCGCACACTGCACCGCGGTCGGTCCGGTGGCACCGGCTCGGGCTTCTTGTGTGGCGCTGGCGGCCTGGCGTTGACCAACAACCACGTAGTGCACGGTGCACTCGCCGTCGAAGCGACGTTCCACGACGGCAGAACCGCCGTCGTCGACGTGCTCGGCACGGACCCGACGACCGACCTCGCGCTGCTGCGCGTTCCCGACGCCGACACTGCACCGCTGCCGCTCGTGGACTCGAGTTCGCTGCGCGTCGGCGACTTCGCACTCGCGGTGGGTTGCCCGCACGGTCTCTCGCATTCGGTGACCGCCGGCATCATCAGCGGCCTCGGTAGAGCACTGCCGGGCCCCGGCGGTCGTTCGATCGAAGACGTGATCCAAACCGATGCCCCGCTCAACCCCGGCAACTCGGGCGGTCCGCTGCTCGACACGCAGGGCCGCGTCGTCGGCATCGCCACCGCGATCGTGCCGATGGCGCAGGGACTCTGCTTTGCCGTGCCCGCGTCGACAGCACTCGTGGTGCTGCCCGAGCTGCGCGAACACGGCCGCGTGGTGCGCGGCTGGCTCGGTGTCGCCGTGCACGGCGTCGAGATTGCACCGACGATCGCGCACCGCCTCGGCCTGCCTTCGCCACGAGCGCTCGCGGTCGCGGCCGTTACGCCCGAGTCACCAGCCGCGAAGGGCGGCGTGCAACAAGGCGATCTCCTGCTGTCGATCGAAGAGCGCACCATCCGCGGCGTCGGCGACCTCATGGCCGGGCTGCCGCGCACTGCGATCGGAGCCGAGTTGCAACTGCGCTTGCTGCGTCACAACGAGATCTTGAAGACCGTGGTGACACCGACGGCGGTGCCCACCGCGGCAGCGTAGCGAATCCGTCGCGAACGCTTTCGCTGGCGGGCTTCGCCGTCTCAGCGCTCGCTCGAGGCGCTTGCGCGCAGTGCTTGCCCGTAGTGCTTGCCCGCGCTGCATTGGCAGCGGAAACTGCCGGCATGAGCATCCGCGTTCTCGCCCGCGCTGTTGGCCGACCCGAAACCCGCGACGCCCTGCGCGCCGCCCTAGCCGAGAACCAGGCGCCGTCGCGCAAGGAACCAGGCTGCGTGCGCTACGAGATCGCGCAGAGCACGACCGACGCCAACGAGTTCGTCACGATCGAAGAATGGCGCAGCGAAGCCGACGTCGAGACGCACCTGAAGACACCGCACGTCGCCCGACTGTTCGCGAAAGTGCCAGCACTGCTGTCGTCGCCGCCAGACATCCGCACGTACCGCGTCGTCGGCAACTGACGCGCCAATCGCGGCGCGCGCGGGCGTTCGCCCATCGGCAACGCCCGCTGCCGTCGGCAACGCCCACTGCCGCCCGCGATCAGTTCACTCGCGGCGGCAGCTTCTCGAACATCGCCAGGAAGTCCTTCTTCCAA
>JBDSBS010000529.1:0-7585 GCA_039921435.1 Planctomycetota bacterium
AGCAAGAGCCTCGTCGCCGATGCGGAGGTCTGTGGTGCGGTCGCGGTCGTGTTGCAGCAGCTCGGCTTCGTAGACTTCCGGATTCTCACGAACCACCGCGAACTGTTGCGCGCCGTCGTCGCGCGAGCTGGCATCGCACCGGAGTCGGAGGGGCTGGCGCTGATCGTGCTCGACAAGCTCGACAAGGTCGGCGTCGAAGGCGTCAAGAAGGAACTGGCCGAGAAGGGCGTTGCCGAGCCACTGACCGACGCACTGCTGGCCGAGCTGGACCGTTGCCGTCGACCTGGTGCGCTCGAAGCGCTGGCGAAGGGCGACGATGCCAGTGCGGTGGGGGCGCGCGAGCTGCAGGAACTGTTCGCGAACGCGGCGAACGGACCCGCGGCGGCGCACTTGAGCTTCGATCCGACACTCGCGCGCGGTCTCAGCTACTACACGGGTCCGATCTTCGAGATCCAGTGCGCGGGGCTCGCCGGTTCGATGGGTGGCGGCGGCCGCTACGACAACCTCATCGGCATGTTCCAGAAGCAGCCGGTGCCAGCGGTCGGGTTCTCGTTGGGGCTCGAACGAGTGCTGCTCGTCATGGAGGAACGCGGCTTGTTTCCGGAACTCGGCATCGGGCCGCAGGTGCTCTTGTGCCGCCTGCCCGACGTGCCGGCCGCGGCCGCGATCGGCACGGCGACGGCGTTGCGGGCCCAGTCACTGCGCGTCGAGGTCTACGCCGATACAGCACAGCTCGGCAAGCAGCTGCAGTACGCGAACACGATCGGGGCGCCGTTCGCGGCGATCCTCGGCGCCAACGAAGTCGCCGCGGGGGCGGTTGCGTTGAAGAACCTCGTCAGCGGCGAGCAGTTGACCGTGCCGGTCGGCGAGGTCGCAGCTCGCTTGCGTGCGGCGACGTGAGATCAGCGCAGTGACAGGCGCACGAGCGTGCCCTCGACCTCGCCGACCGTGAACGCGACGCTGCGCCTTGGCTCGCGGTCGCGCGTCGATAGCGTGTAGCTGCCGGGCGCGAGCCAGATCGTGTGCGCGAGCCCGTCGTGGGCCGGCGTGCGGGCCGAGTCCCACAGCACGAGCCTGCCCTCGCGACGCACTTCGAACGCGAGCCGCCGCTCGTCGGCGGTGCCGCCTGCAAACTCGAGGGTCTGGCGCACACCAGTCGGGCGCTGCACCTCGAGCGCGGTCTCCTGCTCGGTCCGGATCGAGAACGGCAGTCCCTGGGCGGCAAGACCCTCGCCGCGCGCGAGCAGCACGTAGTCGCCTGGTGCGAGCAGCTCCGAGCGCAACGGCGGTACGGGCGAATAGAGCCCGCAGACGAAGCGTTCGTTTGCGTCGACGACGAGATAGTCGGGATGCGGTTCGCCACCGTCTTGTACGACGAGCGTGCCGCCGCGCGTGAGTTGCAGCACGCCGAGGTCCCAGGACGCACCGGGTTCGAGGTTGCGACGGGCGACGCGGATCTCCGGGTGGCCCTTGACCTGAATGCGGATGCTCCACTCGCCAGCGGCAACCTCGGTCGCGAAGCTGCCGTCGGCCGCCACCTGTGCGTCTGCGCCCGCTCGCGGTTGGTAGCGCAGGGCTTCGACAGTCTCGCCAGCGGCCGCAGCACCATCGGGCCGCTGCAGCCTGCCGGTGATGCGCGCCTTCGTGGCGGTGTCACGCGCGAGGCGCAGTTCGAGCTCGCCGGCACGTGGGTCGACGTTGGTTCGCTGTGCGGGCGTGCGTCCGCGCGCCGAGGCTCGCACGCCTAACAGCTGGTTCGGTGGGCAGTCGGCGACGAGGAAGCTGCCACTCTTGTCGGTGAACGAGTGATAGGCCCACTGCTCGCCCTGCTCGGTTTGGCAGAAGACCTCGGCGCCGGCCACTGGGGCGCCCACGTCGTCGATCACTCGCCCCCGCAGCGCGAGGCCATTGCTGAGCTGCAAGTCACAACGCGCGATGTCCCCCGGGCGCCCCTGCACACTGCCCTTCGCCTTGCCGAGTGGGTGCTTGCTCGCCGCGAGCATCGACTCGCCGGTCGGTAGTCCGGTCAATACGAAGGTGCCGTCGTCGGCAGTGCGCGTGCGCAATTGCACGAACTCGCCCCGTTCGCCGAGCGTGACGTCGACACCGGCGACCGGTTGGCCGTCTTCGCCGCGCACGACGCCGGTGCAGGTCACACCTGCCTTCAGCATGACGCGAACGGCACAGGTCGAACCCGCGGCGACCTCGCACCTACCGCCCCAGGGTGCGAAGCCGGACGCACGCACCTGCAGCGGCTGGCTGCCGGTGGGTACGCCGACCGCGAGAAACCGGCCTTCGGCATCGGTCCGCACCTGGGCCGGCAGCGGAGCCGCACCTTGCGGTGTCGACATGATCGCTTCGGTCCGTCCCTCGCCCGCGCGCACGACGGCGTTCGCCACAGGATCGCCCGTCGGTCCCAACACGACGCCTTGCACGCAGCCGCCGGTCAGCAGCAGTTCGATGCGCACGTGTTCGACGCTGCCGGGTTTGCCTTGCCGGAAGTACAGCTGCGACGCGGCGTACCCGGCCGCGCGCGCACCGATGAGGCCGAATGTTTCGCATTCGCGCACCACGAAGGTGCCGTCGGCAGCCGAGACGGCAATCTGCTCCGCGTCCATGCCTGAAATGCCTGCGAGGGAGCCTTCGAGCAGGGCGCCACCGACCGGTACACCGGCGGGGTCGACGACGATGCCGCTCAACGTCATGCCGCCTTCGAGCCGCAAGGTGCACTCACAACTCGCACCGGGCGAGATCTCGGCTGACACGACCAGGGTCGGCCGCACCGTGGTGCGCACTCGCAGCGCGCCCGCCAAACCGTCGAAGCGTGCGGTTCCGTCGGCGTCGTTGACCGAGCGATGTTGGCCGATGCGCAAATCGCCGCCCGGCGCACTGACGATCACCTGCAGGCCAGCTGCTGCCTCTGGCGGATCTGCGTAGCGAACGTGCACGACGAGCGAACCCGTGCTCGCAACCGGCTGGGCCGCCAGTGCGGCGGGCTCGCGCATGCCAGTGCCGTCCGGCGTGACCACCGGATCCTTGCGCACGACGCTGCTGCTGGCAGCGGCGACGGCGGGGTTCGAGCCGGTTCGCGGCAGTGGCGAAGGTGGACTGCCACCTGACCAAACGAGCCACACCGCGGTGAGCGCGAACAGGGCCACCGCTGCGGCCGCCACCTTGGTCTTCATCGTCATCGCGATCACTCCCAGAGACAGAAACGAACTCGCCGGCATCGTCACCGCGCTCCACGGCAACGACCGCGGCGCTGTTGCGAACGGCACGAGCGGCAGCAGCCACGCGCGCCGGTCGCCGCGATGGCTTGCATCGAGCCGCGCGCGCAGGGTCTGCAGCGCCGTGTGCAACCGGTTCGACACGGTCGTCACCGGCACCAAGAGGCGCGCGGCAATGCGGCGCGGCGGCAGACCTTCGTAGTAGCGCAGCAACACGACGGTGCGCAGCGGTGCCGGCAGCGCGTCGACGGCGGCGATGAGCGCGCGGCGGCACTCTTCGCCTTCGAGCAGCTCGGCCGACGAAGGCACGAGCTCGTGCGCCGCGGCGGCGTTGTGGCGCACCTCGCGGCGCGTCCGCCGACGGCGTTCGTCGGTGGCGAGGTTCTGCACGATGCGCGCCAGCCAGCGGCGCGGTTGCAGCACCGAAACACGGTCCTGTTCGAGTGCTCGCAGGAACGTCTGCTGCACGATGTCGTCGGCGTCGCCGGACACGAGGCTCCTGGCCAGCGACCGCACGAACGGCTCTTCGTCGAGCAAGCGCTGCACGTCGTTTCGGACCGATGTCATGCCAGAGGATTCAGACGCCACGGGCCGCGTTTTCTCTGCAGAAATAGTCAGGTGGGAGATTCAGGCTGCGTCATGCTACTGGCGCGACCACCGTCGTGGCTGGCGCCTGTGTGCGCCCAGTGCCCCCGTACCGGCCGTGGACGCAACGGCCGCCGTGCGCCAAGATGCGTCGATGCCGACCTGCGATCGCGGCCCGGCTGGGCACCACCCGCTGCAGCCCGATGAGTTCGACCTCGTCGATGCCGTGCTGGAAGCGCTGGCGCACACGGACACGCCCGAGGCGCGAGTCACGATTGCTGCGATCCACCAGCAGGTGCACAGCCTCGCGTTGTTCGGCGAACTGCTCGAGCGCTACCCGTCGCCGTTGGCGGAGCAGGTGCTCGTCGGCAAACGCCGCGGTCTCGAAACGCTCGTCGATTCGCTCGCGTGCACCGACCAGGCCACGTTCCCTTTCCGCGCCCCGACCCAAGCTCTCGTCGGCCGCGCGATGAACATGGCGCAGATCAACTTCCTGCGCATGTTGTGGCACGTGGCCGGCGGCCTCGACGACGAGCAGCGGGCGGCCGTGTTGCGAGAGCTCGCGGCACGGCGCCTGCGCGCGAGCGTGCACTGCCGCCTCGTCGAAGAAGTGCTCGCCGACATCGTCACCGATCCCGCGGTCGAACTCGTGTTGCGCGAACGCAGCGTGCGCCACTTGGCAACCTTGTGGGGCAGTCGGTTGACGTGGCGCGTGCACACGTTCTTTCCGATCCTCGCGGCGACCTGGGAGGCGCGGCAGCGCGTGCGCGTGGTCGGCGGTTCGTTGGTCGGCAACAGCGAGATGTTCCAACTGCTCGCCGCTGGCGGTGACGCCGAGTTCGTCGACCTGCTGTTGGACCAGGACTACGGTGAGGTCGAGGTCCATGCGTTCCGCGAGTTCTTGTTCGGCACGTCGTCCGAGGAGTTGGAACGGCTCGCCGAACGCATGGCGACGGAAGGCCTGACCAGCATCGAACTCGACAGCCGCGTCGGCGATGCTGCGCGCGATGCGGGCTCCATCTTGTTCGAGTTCTTCCGCGCACGGCTTGTGCAGTGCAACGCTCGGCGCACGGCAAGCTTGTCGGGCCCAAGGCATACGGCGGAGGGCTACGTGATGCTGGCGTGGTTGGCGCGCCAGTAGCGCCGCCAGTAGCGCCGCCAGCAGCGCTACCGGCAGCGCGCGATGTGTCGCGGAGGAGCTTCAGGGCGCGCGCAGGCGCAGGTCGGCGACCTTCCAGCGCTGCGTGAGTGCGATGTGCTCAAGCGCCTCGAGCGGCACGGCGTCGATGCCGTCGTGGTAGAAGGTCAGCGGATTGACGAGCACGCGCGAGCGCTCCGTCTTGCCCACCGTCTCGATTCGGGCGAAGCCGACGAAGGAGCTGATCGGTTCGCCCACTTCGCCGGGCGGGCCATCCTGCTCTTGCCCCATCATGGCGGCGGTGCGGCGGTAGCGCAGTTCCCAGTACAACTGCCGCACGACTTCGATGTCGACCAGGTTGCCTTCGACGTCGAGCGTGACGGTGGCGTGGTCGGTGCCATGCATCGTGGGCTCCGGCACGGTTGCGTAGCCGACGACGTGCAGGCCCGGGTTCTCCTCTCGGATCCGTTGCCACACCAGCTGTACGGTCTGTCCGTCGACACCTAGTCGGCTGCGGTAGTCGGGCGAGAGGCACAGATACACGACTTCGGGTTCGTCGCGCCGAATCGCTTCGAGCAGCGTCATGACCGCTTTTCTCGGTGTGTCGAACGCGACGGAGACCCACGGGGTCTTGTCCGGGCCGCAGAAGAAACGACTCAGCGAGCAACAGCCAGATAGGGGCACAAGCACCGCTGCCAGCAGCGTCTGAGAGGCGAGGCGCATCATCTTGCGACCATGGTGCGGTGCCGAGGCGGCTTTTCAACACACCTGGCGCGCGGCGTGCTGTTTCCGGGCCGACCGCTTGGCTGGGAGTTTTTGCAGCGGTGGGTGGCTATACTCCTACACCCCGAATCGAGCCGGGTGAGCCCGCCATACCCTGCGAGTCCCTACATGAATCGTTTCCGCTGTTCCTTCGGTCTTCTCGTCACCGCGATGGCGGCTTCCCTGGCCTCGGCTCAAGACGTCAAGGTCGTGCCACAACCACCAGTGCCACAACCACCGGTGCCACAAGCCGCGGTGGGGGCGACGGCCCCCAATCCTGGTATGCCCACGCCGCAGCAGCTCGCCGGCGGAAATGCGTGGTTTCCGGCGACCAACCAGGACCTGGGCACCTTCTTCGGCCAAGGCGAAGCCGTCGGCACGTTCAAGTTCAAGAACCCCACCGACCAGACCATCGAGTGGAAGAACCTGACGGGCAGCTGCCAATGCCTGCGGGCCCAGTTCCGGATCGGCGACCGCAACTACGATCTCTCGTCGAAGCCTACGCCCAATCAGCTGACACGGGTCACCAAGGGGCCGAAGGGCGCGGAGTCCGAGCGGGTTCTGCAGATCACGATCGCGCCGCACGAAGAGGGCGAAGTCGAAGTGCACCTCGACATGGCCGGCATCACCGGACCCAAGCAGGCGACGCTCGACATCCACTCGACGGACCCGGCACTGCCCCAACTGCGGCTGCACTGGAATGCGATGGGTGCCCAGCTGTTCAGCGTGTCGCCGGCCGAGATCAACCTCAACAAGATGACGTGGAACGAGACTCGCGAGTTCACGGTTGCCGTGACTTCGCCCATGCATAAGGATTGGAACATCACCCGCATGGACGACGCCGGCAAGTCGTTCGACGTGAGCTGGACGAAGGCCACGAACAACGACGTCACGACGTGGACCATCAACGGCAAGTACGGCCCCGTCGACGGCGATTCGGCCGGCGGTGGCGTGCTCAAGTTCTACGCCGATGTGCGCGGCGAATCGTCGTTCTTGGTCCGTGTGATGGCATTTGTGCAGGGACCGCTCGAGGTCAAGCCCGGCGCCTTCCTCACGTTTGGCATGGTGCGCAAGGGCGATGGGTTGACCAAGCAAGTCATCTTCGAACCCAACGATGGCACGCAGCTCGAAGCGACGGGATTCCGCTTCGAGAAGATGACGATCGGCGAGGAGTTCGTCACCGCGACACAACACAAGGACGGCGAGAAGCTGGTCGTCGACATCAACGTCTCGGCGAACGCCCCGGCCGGGCTGTTGAAGGGCGACCTGGTGGTCGTGCTGAACCACCCGGTGGTCAAAGAGAAGCGGATCATGTTCAACGGCTTCGTGCGGTGAGCCAGGCCGCCACGAGGGTCAAGCGGGGAGCCTGATCCGGCTCCCCCGATCGGGCGATCGGCGCGACTCGGCGCGATGGGTGGGGAACTGAGCCGCGGGCTCCGCATGCACCGAGGTCGTGCAGTTGCTGGGAAGGCAACACGTTGTGGGCGTTCGATGCGACGCTTGGTATGGTTCAGGCACCTCCCTCGACCGTACGCATCGCGCATGGGCCGACACGACCTGCCAAGCGGTTTCACCGAAGAACAACTCCGAGCGTTCATGAAGGCCATCCTGGCTGACGTGCACGCCATGGAGCGCATGCTCGACGAAGACCGCTTCGAGACGGGCGTGCGCCGTATCGGCGCGGAGCAGGAGATGTTCCTGATCGACCGCGCTGGCAAAGCCTGGTGTGGCGCCGGCGCGATGATGAAGCGCCTCGCCCATCCTCAGTTCACGTACGAGTTGGCGCAGTTCAACCTCGAGTGCAACCTGTTGCCCCAAGTTTTCGGGGGCAAGTGCCTGTCGGTCATGGAGGCCGAGCTACAGGACCTGCTGC
>JBDSBS010000530.1:0-6537 GCA_039921435.1 Planctomycetota bacterium
ACTCGGCCATCGTCAGCGCGGCGTGGCCCACGCGGAACCGGCTCCCCGGGGGCTCGTTCATCTGGCCAACGATCATCACCATGCTGGGCAAAACCCCGGCTGACTTCATGTCGCGGTAGAGCTCCTCGCCCTCGCGGCAACGCTCGCCGATCCCGCAGAAGATGCTCACGCCCTCCTGGTGCCCGATCATGTTGTGGATCATCTCGGTCAACAGCACGGTCTTGCCGACGCCAGCCCCGCCGAACAGCCCGGCCTTGCCGCCGCGCTCGAGCGGTACGAGCGCATCGATGACCTTGATGCCGGTCGCGAAGATCTCGGACTTGGTGGATCGCCGCGTCAGTTCTGGCGGATCCCGATGCACGGAGCGCCACTCGACGTCGTCCAGTGCGGGTCCGCGATCGATGACGTTGCCGAACACGTCGAGCATGCGGCCGAGCACACCCTTGCCGACAGGCGCTCTGAGCGGACCGCCCGTGTCCTGCACCGCCATGCCACGGGCCAGGCCTTGCGTCGGCGTCAACGCGATCCCACGCACGTGGCGCTCATCGCGCTGGGCCAGCACTTCGATCGCGATGCGGCCGTCTTCTCCGGCGCGCAGCAAGCTGCGGATCGGCGGCAGCTGCCGCTCGAAGCGCACGTCGACGACGCTGCCGCGCACCGCGACGACCGAGCCGTGGTTCTCGTGCTCTGCCTGGACCGGTTCGGTCGTCATCGTTGGTCGGCTCTCGATCATGGGTTGGTCTTCGACTTGTGCTCGGGAGCGACGGCCTCGCCCAGCGCCGAAGCGACGGGCCGACGGTCGGGCACCGCGTCGAGCCCGGCCTGTTTGCCCTTGCTGCTGCCCGGGGGACGAACGGGTATGGCGTGCAGTGGGCCCAGCGGCGCAGGCGGCATCGCGGGCCAATCACTGCGCCAGGCGTCGTCCACGCCAACAGTTCCCGTGCCCATCCTGGTCGTCGCGTACTCGATCCGCACCGGCATGGCGCCCAGCCGATCGTAGAGCCTGGCCTCGGTGCGGATCGGCCACCAGCCGTAGAGGAAGATCTCGACCGGGCGCCACATGGCGACCCAACCGATGATCACCAAGCCCTGCCTGAGCAGTTCCCCAAACCGCTCGCCCTTCATCGCCGTGGCGATGAGGTCGCCCAACCCCGCAGCCGCCATCAGGAACGCGAGCCCGACCAGGAGACTGATCCGCCCGATCCGGAGCAACTGCCGCAGCCGGTTCCGCGACGCCTTTGCGCGGTGCGTGAAGAACTCGTGGATGGCGTCGTGCAGGGCCGCCGGCTCGTCCATGAGGCCAGGTGGCGGCGGAGCGCGGTCGAGATCCACCCGCAGCGCCAGACTTGCGCTGCGCGGCGCCTCGCGTGCCCAGCCGACGATGAACTCCTCCGCGGATGGGTCCAGGTCCCGCTCGCGGAATGGCGACGCGTCCATCGAGTTGAATAGCTGCCTGAGCTCGGCGACGCGGATTTCGATCAACGACCTCGTTTCACTCATGCGCTTGTTCCAGGTCGCAGCGCTGACTGTGGAGGCCCGAGTCAGGAACTGCGCGCGAGGTCGATGCTGCGGCGCGCATCGATGCCGAGGCGTCGCGGGTCGTGCGTGCAGCGCCGTTCCGACACGCGAGGATCGTCTCGATCAACCGCTTGGTCTCATGACTGTCGCGCACCTGGATGCAGACCACGCCAGCTTCCCTGGCTGGGTGATCGTTGCCGCCGGGGAACAAGGCATCGCCGATGAAGACCATCTCATCGATCGAGATGCCGAGCAGGTCGCGCAACTTCCTGATGCCGTAGGCCTTGTCGATGCCGGGTCTGGTGACGTCGATCGAGGTCGTGCCGCCGACGCGCACGGAGAACTCGGGGATCAGCTGCGCGAGCAGCCCTTGCATGCGCTTGCGCTTGGCGAAGTCTGGATCCCACTTCTGCTTCTCTGCGAGAGGGGCCTCTTGCCCGAGGGCGGAGAACGTGATCTGAGTGCCACGATCCTCGACCACCTCGCCCCACTGGCCGGACGTCGCGATCTGCGACGACGCCATGACGGAGTTCAGTGCGCCGAGGATCTTGGCTCGCTGGTCGGCCGTGAACTCCTCGGCATACAGAAGGTCCCAGTCGTCCGTGTAGCGGTAGAACTTGGTGCCGCAGGTGGGCAGCAGCGACAGGGCCCTCAAGTCCGCGTCTGGCGGCAGATGCGAGACCAGTTGCTTCTGGAACTGAGGCCAGTTGCCGCCGGAGATGACCGCGACCTCGACGATGCGGAGCAGGTCGCGGAGCAGTGCAGCCATCTCGGCATCGACCGCCGCCTTGCTTTCCGCGATCGTGCCATCCAGGTCGAAGACGACAAGCTTCTTGGTGAGGGCACAACGCTCACGGGCAGGTGCGCCGCCTTCGTTCTCCCACCGTTCGAGTGTGGTGCGCTTCGGCGAAGTGGCGCTGTCATTCCGCGGGTCGTCGGTCCGCTGCGCAATCGTGCCTGCAGTCGCGTTCCACTGTGCGATCACCGGCACATCGGGATGATGCGCCGCATGGCCGAGAACGGCGAGCGAGGCGGTGCCGAGCTCGAAGTGTTCCGCCTCGACGATCGGCAAGCCGATCCAGCGCGCCGCGAGCGCTGCGCTGAACTGTCCATGCGAGAAGATCGCCACGTTGCCCTGCAGGGCACGTAAACGCGCGATGAGGCGATCTGCGCGGGCGAGTACCTGGGTGGGGGTTTCCCCGTGCGGACATCCATCGCGGTAGACGGTCCAGTTCGCATGGCTGACCCGAATGTCCGCCGTCAGCCGCCCTTCGTAGTCGCCGTAGTCCCACTCCGCCAGGTCGGGATCGACCTGAGCAGGAGGCCCCAGCGCGACCAGTTCACATGTTCGCATGGCACGCAGGCGCGGGCTGGTGAAGGCGTGGGCAAACCGGATGCTTCGCAGTGCCGTTCCCAACTCCCGTGCATCGTGCTCACCCTGGGCTGTCAACGGGATGTCAGTGCGACCGGTGTGTCGTCCGGACAGCGACCATTCAGTCTCGCCGTGTCGAATCACGTAGAGACGCACCGGCTCCCGAGTGGCGATGGTCATGCCGAGTCCCCTTCGAGTGCAGCGGTGTAGAGCCCGAGGCACGCCGCGCGGTCGCACATGGCGCGATGTGCGAGAACTCGTTGTGCGGCAGCAACGTGAACCTGCTGACCTCGCCAGACATTCAGGGCCGGCTGTTGCAGTGCGCGGGCAAACGAGAAGGTCAACAACCACGGCAGGCGCGACCCGGATCGAACATTCATGGCGTCCAACCGTGCCGAGGCGAGCGCGCCGGCCTGACCTCCCGACAGGAAGGCGATCGCGGGAAGTGCGGCAGGAACGGCTCGCAGGAGACACGTCACCGTCGCGTCGGCCACCTCTTCCACGGACGCCCGGTCCAGACAGGCCGATCCGGGCAGCACCAAGTTGGGCCTGAGGAGCATGCCTTCGATGGTCACCCGCTGCTCGTCGAGATGGTGGAAGACCGCGCGCAGCACGGCCTCTGTCACTTCGCGACACTGCTGCAAGCTGTGGTCGCCGGCCATGAGCACCTCCGTCTCGACGATCGGCACCAGATCGGCTTCCTGGCACAGCCCTGCATAGCGGGCCAGAGCCATGGCGTTGGCTTCGATGCAACCGCGGCTTGGCATGCCGTCGCCGATGACGAACACCGCTCGCCACTTGGCAAAGCGCGCGCCCATTCGAGAGTACTCCGCCAACCTCTCGCGCAGTCCGTCCAGACCCTCGGTGACCTTCTCTCCTGGATGGCCGGCCAGATCCTTGGCGCCGGTGTCCACCTTGATCCCGGCAATGAGACCCGCAGCGGTCATCGCGTCGACGAAGGGAGTGCCGTCACTCGTTCGCTGGCGGATCGTCTCGTCGTAGAGAATCACCCCGCTGATGAGCGCGCCGAGACTGGGCGTGCTGACGAACCACTCACGATAGGCGCGGCGCAGTTCCTCTGTCTGGGGGATCCCCAGCGCGGAAAAGTACTCGTTGCACGTCGGCGTGCTCTCATCCATCGTGAGCAGGCCCTTCCCGCCAGCGACGAGAGCAGCGGCTGTGCCGGCCAGGTCTAGCGTGCTCATGAGGTCTCCCCCCACTGCCAGTTGCGGATCTCGGGCAGGTCTTGGCCGTGCCGGTTGATGTACTGCCGGTGCTCGATCAGCTTGGCCTCGAGCACTCGCTTCAGAGCGACGCCCTGGTCGCCGGTCTCCGGCACCCGGTCGATCACATCCATCACGAGGTGGAAGCGATCCAGGTCGTTCAGGACCGTCATGTCGAACGGCGTCGTGACGGTGCCCTCCTCCTTGTAGCCCCGGACGTGGATGTTGTGGTGGTTGTGGCGCCGGTACGTGAGCCGGTGGACCAGCCACGGGTAGGCGTGGAACGCGAAGATCACGGGCTTGTCTGCGGTGAACAGCGCATCGAAGGCACCGTCGGAGAGACCGTGCGGGTGTTCGCTCTGCGGCTGCAGCTTCATCAGGTCGACGACGTTGACCACCCGGACCTTCAGCTCGGGCAGGTGCGCGCGCAGGATGCTGACGGCCGCCAGCGTCTCGAGTGTGGGCACGTCGCCGCAGCAGGCCATAACAACATCGGGTGCGACATCGGGGGCGACATCGGGGGCGATGCCCTGATCAGAGCTCGCCCACTGCCAGATGCCCGCACCCGCGGCGCAGTGCGCGAGGGCTGCCTCCATCGGCAGCCACTGCGGAGCCGGATGCTTGCCGGCCACGACGACGTTCACGTAGTGGCGGCTCTTCAGACAGTGGTCCATGACCGACAAGAGGCAGTTGGCATCCGGTGGCAGGTAGACGCGCACCACCGAGGCCTTCTTGTTGACGACGTGGTCGATGAAGCCCGGATCCTGATGCGTGAACCCATTGTGGTCCTGGCGCCAGACGTGCGAAGCAAGGAGGTAGTTCAGCGAGGCGATCTTCCGCCGCCACGGCAGTTGGGCCGAGACCTTGAGCCACTTCGCGTGCTGGTTGAACATCGAATCGACGATGTGCACGAACGCCTCGTAGCAGTTGAAGACGCCGTGGCGGCCGGTGAGCAGGTAGCCCTCGAGCCAACCTTGGCATTGGTGCTCGCTGAGCATCTCGACCACGCGGCCGGTACGCGACAGGAACTCGTCGTCGGGAACGGTCGCCGCGTCCCACTGGCGAGTCGTCCTCTCGAAGAGCGCTTCGAGCCCGTTGGACAGCGTCTCGTCGGGGCCGAAGACGCGGAAGTTGCGCTCCGCCTCGTTCTGCTGCGCCACGTCGCGCAGGAAGCGACCGAGCACGTGCGTGTCGCCGATGCCGCGCACTCCCGGCGTCGGCACATCGACCGCGTAGTCGCGGAAGTCGGGCAGCTGCAGATCGCGCAGCAACAGGCCACCGTTGGCGTGGGGATTCGCACCCATGCGCCGCTCGCCCTTGGGCGCAAGCTCGGCCAGCTCGGGCCGCAGACGACCCCGTTCGTCGAAGAGTTCTTCGGGCCGGTAGCTGTGCAGCCACGCCTCGAGCAGTGCTAGGTGACCGGGATGGCTCGACGGGTCCGAGATCGGGATCTGGTGCGCACGGAAGGTGCCTTCGATTTGCTTGCCGTCGACGATCTTGGGCCCCGTCCAGCCCTTGGGCGAATCGAGCACGATCATCGGCCAACGCGGGCGCTGGCGGTTGCCGTTCTCGCGTGCGTCGCGCTGGATGCGCTGGATGCGTTCGACGGCCTGATCGAGTGCTGCGGCCATCGCCTCGTGCATGAGCGCGGGTTCGTGACCAGACACGAAGCAGGGCTCCCAGCCATAACCAACGAGCAGCTGTTGGAGTTCTTCGCGCGGGATGCGGGCGAGGATCGTCGGGTTGGCGATCTTGTAGCCATTGAGATGCAGGATCGGCAGCACGGCGCCGTCGGTGGCCGCATCCACGAACTTGTTGGAGTGCCAGGCGGTCGCCAGCGGTCCGGTCTCCGCCTCGCCGTCGCCGACGACACAGGCGACGATCAGTTCGGGGTTGTCGAAGACCGCGCCGAACGCATGGCTAAGCGAATAGCCCAGCTCGCCGCCTTCGTGGATCGAGCCCGGGCATTCGGGCGAGGCGTGGCTCGGAATGCCGCCTGGGAACGAGAACTGCTTGAACAGTCGCTGCAGGC
This sequence comes from Planctomycetota bacterium, assembly GCA_039921435.1. Lineage (GTDB taxonomy): Bacteria > Planctomycetota > UBA1135 > UBA1135 > UBA2386 > DASVAL01. Next base: position 6,146 of record JBDSBS010000530.1, read on the forward strand.
CCGCCTCGTCCTGGCCGATCTCGGGATAGATCTCGCTGTAGGTGCCTTCGAGGTACGTGTTGCCGACCACGGCCGGGCCACCGTGCCCGGGCCCGCAGACGTAGATCATGTTCAGGTCGTGTTGCTTGATGACCCGGTTCAGGTGCGCGTAGACGAAGTTCTGCCCCGGCGTCGTGCCCCAGTGGCCGAGCAGCATGTGCTTGACGTCGCCGAGTGCGAGCGGCCGCCGCAGTAGTGGGTTGTCGCAGAGATAGAGCTGCGCCACCGAGAGGTAATTGGCGGCGCGCCAGTAGGCGTCCATACGGCGCAAGAGGTCCGGCTCGAGCGTCTTCGAATCTATCGTCATACTAAACTCTCTCGGGCGGGAGGCGACAGCATGGAGCCGATCACGG
>JBDSBS010000531.1:0-6687 GCA_039921435.1 Planctomycetota bacterium
GGCCGGTGCGGTCTACTTCACGACGACCGCATGGACGACGATGTCCGGTTCGACGCAGAAGCTCGTCGTCGCCGGTGGCTTGTTGCTGTTCGCGGCGCTGACGCATGGTGCTGGTGTCGTCTTGGGCAAGGACGACGGCCTACGTTCGGCTGCGCGCGTGCTGTCGCTCGTGGCGATGGCGTTGGTGCCGGCGGCCAGCGCTGTCGCGGGGCTTCTGTTCGCAGCGAACCCGGTGCTCGCGTTGTTGGCGGCCGCAGCGGCAGCTGCGTCGGGCCACGTGTTCTTGCTCGCGTTGGTGCGCCGCGAGGGTGCCGCGATGCCGCGCGCCGCGCCGTGGCTCTACGACGCACTGGTGTTCTCGGGCGTGTTCGCCGGAGAACTGCTCTCAGTTCGCCTGTCGGTCTCGTGCGCAGCGGCGGCCGTGCCGTTGCTCGCCGCGTGGTTGCAGCGCCGAGCCCATCGCGCGCCCGGGACGGTGCCGGCAGCCGCAGTCTGCGCGACGCTGGCGACAGCTCTCGCGGCCCTTGCGTGTGCGGTTGGTGTGGCGATTGCGCACGGGCCGCCGTTTGCCGTGGCGGTTGCGCCGTTGGGCATCGTCGTGGCAGCAGCCGCGCTGGCCGCGGTCGTACTCGAGTCCGCGCGGGCCGAGCGTGCCCCGGCATCGCTCACCGCAGCAGTGGCGGTCGCTGCATCAGCCGTGTTGATGGCGACCGGAGATCTGCGCTGTGTGATGGTCGCCGCGTGGTGTGCGGCGGCGACGGGTCTGCAGGCGAGCCTGCGCCTCGATCGCGCGCGCCTGTTGATGCCAGCACTCGTGCTCTCCGCGGTGGGCTACCTGTTCTTGCCAGCACCGATCCGCGAACTGGCAATGCGCCTGCGCGCCGAGGCCGCGAGCCAGCTCGGCTACGAACCGCAGCGTCTGCCGCTGTCGTTCTACGGCATCACGTTCTTGCCGTACTTGGCTGGCCTGGCATTGCTCTGCCTGTGGTTTCGTCGTTCGGAACGCGGCCGGCACCGGCGCGTGAGCAGCGCCTGGGCGGTGTCGTTCGCGGCGGGCCTCGCGGCGATTTCGTTGCTGCTCGGTCGCGACCTGCGCGCGCCGATGGCCGTGCTGCCCGCCGACGGCCTGCTGCTCGTGCTGCTCGGATATCTGGGTCAGAGTGCGGCTGCGGTGCTGGCGGGGTGCCTCGGCGTGCTCGGTGGTCTCGTCTGTGCACTGCTGTGGTTCGAGGTGCCATCGGGTGTCGCCGCCGCGGTCGGCGCCGGTGCAACCATGGTGTTGCTGTTCCTGGCGCGCGGCCCAACTCCGCACGGCACCTTCGCTGCGCGCACGCAGGCCAGCTACCTGCAAGCCGCGACGCTCGCCGTGGTCGCACTCGCGTGCTCGACCTTGTCGTGCGCCTGGCCACCCGAGCAGCAAAGTGCTTGGAACCTGCTGCACGCAGCGGTGCTGGTGCCGATGCTCATGCTGTTGCGGTCGACGAACTCGCCATTGGCCAACGTGTCGCGGCACAGCCCGATCGTGCCGGCGATGCTGTTCTTGCCGGTGCTGTGGGCGATCACGACGGGCGTGGCGATGGCGCTCGAAGGGCTTGGTGGGTCGCCAGCGCGCGTGTTGATGCCAGCAGCGCTCGCGATGGTCACGTTTGCGGTGCATGGGCTGGTGCGGCCGGCCTCGAGCGACGCGCTGCGCCGCGAACGTTCCCTGGTCGTGCTCGGCATGTTTGCGCTGCACGTGTTGGTGGTGCCGGACCTGATCGCTGGCTACCGATCGCAGACGTTCCTGGTCGAGACGTTCGTCGGTACGGGCGCACTCGCGGTGACCGCTGGGTTGCTGGCGAAACGCGTTCGCCTCGACGGGCTGCTCGCAGTCGCGGTCGTCGAGGGTGCGTATCCGCTTCATCTGATCCCGAGCGCGTGGTTCGGCGAAACGTCGGGACCGTTGGGGCTGCTCGGTCCCGCGGTGCTCGTGCTGGCTGCGGCACTGCTCGGCGCGCGCCGGCAGGTGGTCGCCGCGACTGCCAGCGGAATGGCGACGTTTGCTGCTGTGCTGTTGCTCGGCATGCGTCTCGCTGCGCTGCCCGCCGTTCCGTCCACGCGCGATGCACTCGCCTCGCTCGTCATTGCAGTGTTGCTCGCGGTAGTGTCGGTGCTTCGTGCGCGTCGGTTGCTGCCGTCTTCGCGTTCGGCGGACCAGAGTTGGATCGCGGTCGGCGGCTTGGTCGCGGTCACCGGACCGATCTCGCTGCTCGACCTGCTGGTCAGCGGGCTGCAATGGTACGCGACCGGCATGCTCGTTCTCGCGGTGCTGGTGTTCGGGGCGGCCGCGCGTTGGCGTTCGTTCGCACTGCCGCTGTCCGTCTACGGCCTGCTGCAGGTGACGTTGGCCATCGTGCTGCTGTTCTGCTGGCAGCCGTTCGGCGAGAACGCGCATCACTGGCGACTCGGATCGTTCGCGGCCGCCGTTGTCGTGGCGTTGGCCTGCCGCCCGCGCGCTCTGCGAACTATTGCCACGTTGGCCATGGCAGCCGCCGGCTTCGGCATGTTGGTGGTGGAGCCGTTGGAGCTGCTCTGGTTGCCGCAGCGATGGTGGAGTGTCTTGGTGCTCGGGTGGTGCGCCGTTGGGCTCGGCCTCTCGGCGCTGCCGCGCTGGCGGTCGCGTGCGCTCGGCGTGCGCATCTACGCGCTGCCGACCGTAGTCGCCGCGGCGCTCACGTTGACGCTGTGGAGTGCTGTGATGGCCGTCGAGCAAGCACCGCGCACTGCGGGGGACCTCGAGGTGCTCGATGCCAACGCGGTCGTGTTCCTGGCGGCTGCCGTTGCGCTCGCTGCGCACTGCGGTGCGCGGTGGCGCAGCCATGTGACGTGGACCGCCGTGACAATCGTGGCGTTTGCGACGACGCCGATCAACGGGCTGCTACACGGGAATCGTTCCATCGGACTGCGGCCGGATGCCGAAGCGGCGTTGTTGGCGATCGCCATCGCGGCGGGCGGCAGGATGCATGCGCGTGGCGCCAGTTGGGCCCTGGCTCTGGTCGCCGTGGTGTTGACGGCGTTGCAACTGCAGGACGTGTCGACGCCGGTCACCATGACCTTGCTCGCCGGCGTGCCATTGGCCCTCATGCTGCGACGCTTGCCGGGCGCACACGCAGTTGCGCACGGCATGTTGCTCGTGCTCGCGGCGTGGAGTTGGATCGCGTTTGCGTTGTTCGGGCTTACTGCGGTCCGACTGGGACCGTGGCTCGGTCTCTCGGCAGCGCTGCTCGGCCTCGTGTGCGGCCCCTGGCTGCGGCTCCTCGGTGCAGCCGTGGTTCCTGGCCAGATGGCAGCCCTGCGCGCATTGGCATGGATCGCGGCACTCGGCGCCTTGCTCGCGACCTGTGCTTCGGTGTCGACCGACATGCCGCGGCTCGATCTGCTGGCCGCCTTGTCGGCGAGTGCGGCGGTCGCCTTTGGCAGCATGCGGGCCGCGCGCGCGCCGGAGCAGGCGCCGTTGGTGCAGTTGGCACTGGCAGCGGTGCTCACCGCCTACCTGATGCTCGCCGCTGGTACCGACTTGCTGGCCGTGATGAACGGCCGCCACCACCATGCACTGACCGTGCTCGGTGCCACGTTGTTCGTCGCGGCCGGCCACGGTCAAGCACCAGTCCGCCGGCAGATGCGTGGTGCCGCCGTGGTTGCGCCGTTGCTCGCGGCCGCACTGGCCACGGGTCTCGGCGGGCTCACCTTCGCGTTGTTCGCCGGCGCGCTCGTAATGGGACTCGGCGCTGTAGTAGCGCGCACCCGCTGGCTCGGCGCACTTGCTCTGATGCTCGCCAACTCGGGCCTGTTCCACCTGTGGCTGCAACAAGGTGTGTTCGACCCGTCGTTCTATGGTGTGCCGGCTGGGCTCTCGCTGGTCTTCGGTGCCGAACTTGCGCGCCGCCCGCTCGGTGCTGCGCGCGTGATGGCTCTGCGCATCACCGGGCTTGCTGTGGCCTACGGCTCGGTGCTGCTGCAGGTCGCGCAGGTCTCTGTGCCGTTGCACGCGTTGGTCTTGTTCGCGTTGGCAATGGCCGCGGTGGCGTGGGGTGCATTACGGCGACAAGCGGCGATTCTCGTCACCGGCGTCACGGCCGTGGTGCTCGACGTGGTCGTCTATTTGGCGCAGCGCGGCTTCGAACAAGACTTCCTTGGTTCGGTGCTGCTGGTCGGGGCCGGTGGCGCGCTGTTCGTCGTGGCAGCGCGCGCGGCGCGGCGCCGGGCGAGCAGTGTGCCGCCGGCAGGATGAACCGAGCGCGATCGAGTCGGACCGAACAAGTTGGTGTCGGCAACGCCGCGTGAAGCCCCAGCCTGTGGGCCGGGACTACCCGAGCAGCGCCGCCAGATCCTCGCGCGTCATCTTCGCCAGCAGCGACTTGTCGGCGCCCAGCACTGCGTCGACGAGCTGCTTCTTGCGCGCCTGCAACTGCAACACCTTCTCTTCGACGGTGTCCTTCGTGATGAGCCGATATACCGTCACCTTCTGCGTCTGGCCGATGCGATGCGCGCGATCGGCGGCCTGCGTCTCGGCGGCGGGATTCCACCACGGATCGAGCAAGAACACGTAGTCGGCTGCCGTTAGGTTGAGGCCGAACCCTCCGGCTTTGAGGCTGATCAAGAACAGCGGGCACGACGCATCCTGCTGGAAGCGGTCGACGCATTCTTGCCGCTTCGTCGTCGCGCCATCGAGATACTCGTAGCGCAGATTCAGTGCGTGAAGTCGCGTGCGCACGAGCGCCAAGAACTCGGTGAACTGCGAGAAGACGAGCGCCTTGTGGCCGCTGGCGACGAGCTCCTGCAGCATCGGCAACAGCGCATCGAGCTTCGCAGACCCGCGGTCGCCCTTGGTCTTGTCGAGCAGCCCCTCATGACAGGCAGCCTGCCGCAGACGCAGCAAGGCCTCGAGGGCGACGAAGCGCTCCTTGGCACCGAGCTTCTGTTCGCCACCCAAGAGCAACTTCTGGTAGTGCTCGCGCAGCGCCGTGTAGGTCTCCAGCTGGCTGCCGTCCATCTCGCAGAGCATGTCCTGTTCTTGCTTCGCGGGCAGGTCGGGCAGCACGTCCGCCTTGGTGCGACGCAGCAGGAACGGCGCCAGGGCTCGATGCAGCAGTTGCAGGTCGAGGCCTTCGCCGCGCTCGCTGTCGCCGAGCAGCTTCTGGAACGCTCGGCTCTTGCCGAGCAGACCCGGGTTGAGGAACTCGAACAGGGCCCACAGCTCGCCGGTGTGGTTCTGCACCGGCGTGCCCGTGAGAGCGAGGCGATGTCGTGCCCGCAGCAGGCGCACGGACTTGCTGGTCAAACTGGCCGCGTTCTCGATCGCTTGCGCCTCATCGAGGATCGCGTACTCCCATGTCAGTTTCCACTCTTCGAACTTCGCCACGTCGATGCGTGCCGTGCCGTAGGTGGTCACGATCAGATCGAGGGCAGCAAGGCCGCCAGCAGCTTCCAGGCGTTCCCAGCGGCTCGTGCCGTGCAAATCGAACACGCGCAGGCTCGGCGCAAAACGTGCGGCTTCGCGTCGCCAGTTGTCGAGCAGCGAACGCGGCACGACCAACAGCGAAGGCGACTTGGTCGGACGGCTGTGAACTTCGAGCAGCAGCGCCAGCACCTGCACGGTCTTGCCGAGCCCCATGTCGTCGGCGAGGCAGCCGCCGAGCTGCAGGTCGCGCAAGAAGTGCAGCCAGCCGAGGCCCGTTTCCTGGTACGGGCGCAGCGTACCGGTGAAGTGCTCTGGCGCCGATCTGGGCTCCACGCGTTGGAACTGCTGCAGGCGTGTGCGCACGTCGCGGAAGCCCTGATCGAGTTGCGACTCGTGCAGCTCCGGGTCGGCGGTGCCGCGCGCCGCCAACAGAGCATCGAGCAGCAGCGCCTGGCTGCGCCGCAGGTGCACGGCGTCCTGTTTGGTCTCGCCGAGTTCGGCGGCCTGCCGCCACGACTCCAGCCATGCCGTCGGCAGCAGTCCCTGTGAGCCGTCGGCGAGTTCGACCGTGTGTTCGCCGCGCTTGATCGCCGCGAGGGCAGCGCCGACTGGTACTTCGAAGTCGCCTTCGAAGCGGATCACGCCGCGGATCTCGAACCAGTCGATGTCGGTGCGCACGGTGAGGCGGCTGCCGAGGCTCTGTCGAAGTGGTCGCCCGTTGATGGCGACGCGGATGCCAGCTGCGGTCAGGCGCGCGGCGACTGCGGTTGCTTGGGGTTTGGCGATGAGGTAGTGGCCGGACATCTGCGTCGGCATGAGGTCCTTGGCCGCCGCCGTCATGAGCCGTGCTTCGGCGCGTCGTTCGCGGGCCGGATCGCGCCGACGCAGAGGGCCGCCCGCCGCTGCCGCGGGCATCACTGCCGGCGAGTCGTAGTCGACGACTGTGTCGCCGTAAGCGAAACGCAGTTCGCCGAGGAAGAACTGTCCCATCGCGCGCATCAGGTCGATCACGAAGTGCGGCTCGACATCGCCGGCGTCGACGACAGTGACCGCCAAACGCAGCGCGGGCACGTGCTGGGCGAGGTCGGCGAGGCTGGCGACGAAGTCCCCTTCGTGCGTGCGCGGAACCGTGAGCGGACCGCCCGTCAGTAGGTCGAAGGCGAGCGCTTTCGTCGAATCGTCGATGGCGATCTTGACGACGCGATCGTGCAGGATCGCGTGGTCTGCGAGCAGCAGCAGGATGTCGC
>JBDSBS010000532.1:0-4277 GCA_039921435.1 Planctomycetota bacterium
GGTGCCACGGGGCCCGACCGGTGACGAACTGTTGCACCGGCAACAGTTCCACGGCGGTGACACCGAGCTCGACGAGGTGCTGGACCACCGCCGGCTCGGCGATTCCCCGATAGGTCCCGCGGAGCTCCTTGGGGACCTCCGGGTGGCGCGCCGTCAGCCCGCGCACGTTGGCCTCGTAGATCAGCGCGTCCGGGCGCGCTGTGTCTGGATCGACGGCGAGAAAGTCGTAGCTGATCTCGCTGTCTTGCAAGCCAGAGTTGGTCGCCCGTTCGTCGCGGATGTCAGGCCCGATGACGACGTCGCGGCGAAACAGCGCGATGGTCGAACCTTCGCCGCTGACGTCGAATCCGTAGACGTCGGCCAGCCGACCGTACTCGACGCGTTGCAACCGAGGACCCACGGTCCCCACAGGCACGTCGACCGCACCTTCCTTGTGTGCACAGCTGGTGCCCAGCGAGAGTGCGGCGAATGCGAGTGGGGTGAGGGAGAGCCACCTCGGGCATGCACGCCGTGTTGCCATTGTCTCGGTTGGCGGTCGAATGGATGGCATCGATGGCGTGACCATTGGGATCTCCTGACAAGGACCATTGGTCTCGCGGCGAGCGGTCGTGACAGACCGATAGCCGCAGGCCAAGACGTGGTCTCATGGGTGCTCAGAACTCGCGTTCGTCGGGGCGTGCGAAGCGGGGGTCGTCCCGATGTTGTTCAAACAACATGCCGGCGTCGTCGCGAACGCCGCGGGTGGCCGAAGTAGAGGTTTCCGACGCGATTGCCGCGCTTACGCGACTTGCGCGATTGCTGCCCGCTGCGCAGCGCGAGCGGAATGCGGGTGCGACATCGCTCTACGCGAGAGCGTGCTTCGTCATCTAGCGAGCAAGGCGCGCAACGCCGGTTCGACATGAGCGTGTTCGAAATGGAAACCTGACGCCGTCAGTGTGCTAGGAGTCGCGCGCTGGCTCGACAGCAGCAGTGCGTCCGCCATTTCGCCGAGCAGGGCACGCAGTGCAAAGGCCGGCACGGGGAACAGCGTCGGCCGGTGCAGCGTGCGACCCAGGACCCGCGTGAACTCGCTGTTGCGGACCGGATTCGGCGCCACCGCGAGCACCGGACCAGCGAGCGTTGCGTGGGTCAGCGCCCACTCGATCGCACGCACGAGATCGTTCCGCGCAATCCAGCTCATCCACTGGCGGCCGTGGCCGAGCCGACCGCCGAGGCCCAGCCGGAACGGCAGCAGCATCTTCTGTAGCGCGCCGCCCTGTCGGTCGAGCACCATGCCGATGCGCAGGTTGACGACGCGTATGCCGGCGGCTCGAGCTGGCTCTGTGCCCGCTTCCCACGCCTTGGCGACCTCGGCCAAGAACCCGCGCCCGGGCTCGCTGCTCTCGTCGAGCTCCTCGTCACCGCGGTCGCCGTAGATGCCGGTTGCCGATGCGCTGACGAGCACCGTCGGTGTGTGTGGCAACGCCGCGAGGCTTCGAGTCAGTGCTTCGGTGACGGGACCGCGGCTTTCGGCGATGGCCTGCTTCCTGTTCTTGGACCAGCGCCCGCCCGCCACGTTCTCGCCCGCGAGGTGCACTACTGCGTCGATGTTCCCCAAGGCCGTGCGATCGAGTTCACCGGTGGCGGGCTGCCAAGCGACCTGCCCTGCCGTGCGGGCTGGCTTGCGCACGAGCGCCACGACTTCGTGCCCTGCCTGTGTCAGGTACGCGGCAGTGGCCGCACCGACGAATCCTGAAGCTCCCGTGATGGCGATGCGCATGGTGGGCATTTCGCTCAGGTTGCCCGCCCGGATGCTAGTCGCCAAGGTGGCGACCACGTGGCGGCACGTGGCGGTCAGCCTGGCGATCACCCGAATCCGCAGTGACTCCACCGGGAGGCGGTGGGGATCACTTCATTTCGATCAGTGGACCTCCGCCGCGACGACCTCGATCGCAACTTTGTCAACTTGTCCTGCCCAGGCGAAGCCGGCTACGGTAGAGCCATGAGGCTGACCCGAACGGTGTTGTGGATGGCAACCGCTTGGATGGCGGCCATCAGTGCGCTGCACGTTTGGCTGAACTTGGACGTAGTGCGAGCCTTCGCTCCGGAACCGGCGTTCAAGGTCGGCTTCCTGCCAGTCACTTGACACCTGACCTGCCCCGTCAACCACTTCATTCAGAAGAGTCTGAATGGCGTGGGCGGGTTTGAACCGGTCCGGTTCAACGGTTGGCCTGAGCTCAAGGAGGCGTTCCTGTCGAAGTACACCGACGCAACGTTCATCTTGGCGCCGATGGCGATCAAGCTGGTCGAGGAGGGCGTTCCGATCAAGATCGTCTACCTGGGCCACCGCGATGGCAGTGCCGTGATGGTGCACAAGGACTCGGGCATCTACCGCACCGAGGATCTGCGCGGCAAGACGGTCGCCGTGCCGAATCGGTTCTCGAACCAGAGGCTTCTGCTGTTCCGTTCCTTGCGGGATCGCGGCATGAGCTTTGACGACATCCGCCTCGTCGAGATGCCACCGCCCGACATGCCGACAGCGTTGTACAGCCGTGCCGTCGACGCGATCTCCTCCGGGGAGCCGTTCATGGGCCAGACCGAACTCGACGGCTACGGCAGGGTTCTCTGGTTGACCAAGGACGTTTGGCCGGGCTTCATCTCCTGTGTGCTCGCGGTGCGCGAGGACGTGATCAGGGAGAACCGCGCCCAGGTCCAGGCCCTCGTCGACGGCATTGCTCGCAGCGGCTTGTGGATCGATGCGCATATGAACCACCGCATGCAGGCCGCGCAGTTTGTCAGCAAGCACTACTACAACCAGGACCCGCGTCTGTTGGAGTTCGTGCTCAGCAAGCCGCCGGACCGCGTCACCTACACCAACCTGACCGTGCGTCGGCAGGACTTCGAGGAGATCGAGGCGCTGGGGCGGGAAGCCGGCCTGCTCGCCGGCACGGCTCACTTCGAGGACTACACCGACTCGTCATTCGTGCCGCCGGGTGCAACCATCGAACGTTTGCAGTTCGAGGACCCGGCCGCCACCGAACAGGCGCGCGCCAAGGGACTGCTGCGATGAACGACACTGCTGCGATGGACCAAAATGTCGGGCGAGGCAGAGTCGGGCGAGAACTCGCCGAGCGGTTCGGCCTGCCAGTCGCGGTCGCTGTGGTTGTCGTGCTGGCCTGGGATCTCGCGGTGCGACTGTCGGGCAGCGATCTGTTTCCCAAGCCGCTCGATGTGCTCTACGGGGTGATCGAGCTCGCCAGCAAGGGGCTGCTCATCAAGTACGTCGTCGCCTCGTTGTTCCGCGTGTCGGTCGGCTTCGCGCTGGCCGTGCTGATCGGCGTGCCCCTGGGACTCGTGTGCGGTTGGTTTCGGCCGCTGTTCCGCGCGTTCAATCCACTCATCCAGGTGCTGCGCCCGATCTCGCCGATCGCCTGGATCCCGGTCGCGATCCTGTGGTTTGGCGTCGACGACCGAGCTCCAATCTTCCTGATTTTCCTGGCCAGCGTGTTCCCGATTACCGTGTCGTCGATGGCGGCGGTCCAAAACATCCAGCCCGTCTACATTCGCGCCGCTCGCAACTTCGGCTTGGGTCGAACCGAGCTGTTCCGTCGCGTCATTCTCCCGGCGACGCTGCCGCAGGTGATCACCGCGATCCGCATCGCCCTGGGCGTTGCGTGGCTGGTCGTGGTCGCCGCCGAGATGATCGCCGTCAACTCGGGCCTCGGCTTCCTGATCATCGACGCGCGCAATGCCGGCAAGCGCTACGACCTGGTCGTGGCCGGCATGGTGTTGATCGGCCTCATCGGGCTGTGCCTCGATCAGATCGTGCGGCGGCTCGAGCGCTTCGACGAGGTTCGCTGGGGGTACGGCCAATGAGCCGCGGTGCCGCGGATCGATCGCCGGGGTCGCGTGGCGACCAGCCCGCAACTCCGATCGTGCGCGTGCGCAACCTCTCGATCAGCTTCCCGGGCAAGGCCAGCGGCGCCGCGATACCGGTGCTCGAGAGCGTCGACCTCGAAGTGCAACGGGGAGAGTTCGTATGCATCGTCGGCCCTTCCGGCTGCGGCAAGTCGACCCTGTTGAACGCGATCGCCGGCTTCCTTCTGCCAACGCAGGGGCAGATCCTTGTTGGCGACCGGCCAGTCACCGGCCCGGATCCCCGGCGCATCTTCGTTTTTCAGGAGAACGGCGTCTTCCCATGGCTGACAGTCGAAGACAACATCGCCTTCGGCCTGTCGCGACGCCCGCGGACGGAACGCAACCAGATCGTCGCCCACTACGTCGACATGGTCGGATTG
>JBDSBS010000533.1:0-4720 GCA_039921435.1 Planctomycetota bacterium
GTCGCAGCCGGCGGCGAAGGCCGATCGCAGGGCGGCGTAGGCATCGCGCCGGCGCAACGGCGGCAGGTGCTCCCTGAGCTTGACGGTCACGTGGACGGGGAAGCGGGCCGCAAGGGCTGTGCGTGTGTCGTGCGGAACTCCGGCTCGGTCGCCGTTTGGTTTGCGGCCAGCGCCGGCCCGGCGGCCGCCGCGAGGCCGCGCCGCAGTCACCGCCACCCACCCGACCGCGCGGCGATCGTGCAGCGCATCGAAGCGCTGCCGTAGCGAGCGCGCGAGCGACGGCGTGGCGCTGAACGCGATCTAGGCTAGTGTGGCTAGTGCGCGTGGATCGACGAATTGCCGAAGCGGAACCCGAGCGTGGGACTGCACGCCGCGCTTGCCAACCGTAACGTTCGCCGACGAGCCCGGTGCCGTTCTCTCATCGGACCGTGAAGTGGATCGGCGAGAGTCGGCTGTGAGTGCTCCCTGATGAGCGCGTGGCGTATCCTGAGCGCGCTCAGATCTTGCGAACGACTGCGCGCCGCGTCGGACCCTTCTTGGCCAAACCGTTCTTGGCCCGACTGTTCTTGGCGGAAGCCTCTTTGCGCGTGCCCTTCTTGGCACGAACGCGTGGAGCTGGCACCACCAACACCGCACCGAGGCCGACCAGCCACGCGTCGACGCAAGCGACGGTCTCCACCTCCAGGTCGAAGCGCGAGGGATCGAGCAGCCAGTGGTAGCACAGACCGTCGATGATCGCGTGCAGGCCGATCGCCGCGGCCTTCGGCTCGATGCCGCTGCGCAACTGCTCCGCCGCCACCGCCGCCCGAAAGCCATCCGCGATCTGCTGCAGACACTGCTCGCGCTCCGCGAGGATGAACGTGCGCGCCGCCGCGATCTCGTCGACCATCTCGCAGCGCAGCAGCTGGATGCCCATCATGTTCTGCATGCGAGGGTCGTGCACGATGCGATGCGCCACGGACCGCGTCTTGGCGCGGATGCGACCGAGCGGGTCCTGTTCCATCTCCTGATCGATCGCCGCGAACGCCTCGTCCATCGGCATCAAGACGCGCTGCCACAGCGCCGACAGCAGGTCGTACTTGCCCTTGAAGTGCCAGTAGACGGCACCGCGCGTCAGCCCGGCACTCTCGGCGATCTCGTGCAACGAAGTGCGCGCGACGCCTCGTTCGCCGAACACCTTCTCCGCGGCGTCGAGGATCTGGTTGCGCGTCTCTTCGGCCGCTGCCTTGGTCTTTCTCGCCATGCTGGATTGTCGGGCATCACACCGGCGGCACAGGGTGCCGCGAGTGCTCGGAGGTCGGGTCGTGGGAGAGCGGTCGTCGGGGCGTTGGAACGTCGGGGCGGCGGGGCGGCGCGGATTCTAGCGACGACCTTGCAAACATACATCCATGTATGTATCTGTTCGCGCCCGATCCGTCCAGGCTCGCCCCATGCAAACGCACGCCCACCTGCTCCTCACGACCTGTTTCTTGCTGCCGGCCTGCAGCAAGAAGCCACCGGCAGCACCACGCGCGATGCCGCCGCTGCCGGTCGAAGTCGCCACGATCGCCGCCCAACAGGTCCCCATCACGTTCGAGTACCTGGGCCGCACCGAGGGTTCCCGCGAGGTCGAGATCCGCGCCCGCACCAGCGGCTTCCTCGAAAGCCGACACTTCGTTGAGGGCAGTGACGTCGGCGCCGGCGACCTGCTGTTCCAGCTCGACGCGCGACCACTCATCGCGCAAGAGGCATCGGCCGCAGCCGAGGTCGCGACCGCCGCGGCGCGTGTCGCACAGACCGAACGCGAACGAGAGCGAGTGCAGCCGCTCGTCGCCGAGCAGGCCGTGAGCCAACGGGAAGCCGATGACGCCGTCTCGGCGGCCAGCATCGCTGCGGCCGAGCTCACGGCAGCCGAGGCGCGCCTGGAACAAATCCGGGTCGACCTCTCTTACACGAAGGTGACGGCGCCGATCGCTGGCCGCATCGGCCGCGCCCTGCGCGCCGAAGGCAGCCTCGTCTCACCGACCGGCGACGGATTGCTGACGACGCTCGTGCAGCTCGATCCCATCTACGTGGCGTTTCATCGCACCGAAGCCCAACAACACGAACTCGCTCGCGAACTCGAGAACGGGCGCCTCGTACTGCCAACCGACGGGCAGTTCGTGGTCGAACTACAGAACCGCGACGGTTCCATGCTCGCTGGCGGTGGCAAGATCGACTTCCGCTCCGCCCAGCTCGACACCAGAACGGGCACGATCCCGATGCGCGCTACCTTGCCTAACCCGAGCCACGGCGTGCTCGCTGGCCAATCGGTCAAGGTCGTGTTGCGCGGCGCCGTGCTCGCGAATGCGATCACGGTGCCACAGCGCGCCGTGCTCGAGAGCCCGCAGGGCAAGATCGTCATGCTCGCGGTCACCGGCGGCAACGGCGCCACGGTGGCAGAATCGCGTCCCGTCGAAGTCGGCGAATGGGTCGATCTACCTGGCAAGGGCCCGGCAGCGCGCGCCTGGGTCGTGACCAAGGGACTCGCGGCCGGCGACCGCGTGATCCTCGACAACCTGATGCGCTTGCGCCCGGGCAGCGCGGTGCTGCTGCAGGATCCGCCCGCGTCCCCGGCCACCTCTGCACCCCAATCCACCGGTCGCTGAGGCAGCCATGATCTCTCGCGTCTTCATCGATCGGCCGATCACGGCCACCGTGCTCTCCCTCGTCGTCATGCTCGCCGGACTCGCGGCGATGCGCGTGCTGCCGATCGCCCAGTACCCGGAGATCGCGCCGCCCATGGTGATCGTGCGCGCGCTCTACCCGGGCGCCTCGGCGCAGGTGCTCGAGCAGACGGTGGCTGCCCCGCTCGAGAACCAGATCGGCGGTGTCGAGGGTCTGCTGTTCATGAACTCGACGTCGGCCAGCAACGGTGCGATCGAGCTGCAGGTCACGTTCGATGTCGGCACCGACATCGACCAGGCAGCGCTCGAGGTCAACAACCGCGTCAAGCAGGCCGAAGCGCGCCTGCCCGAAGAAGTGCGGCGTCAGGGTGTCACGGTCGAGAAAGGTTCTTCGTCGTTCCTGCAGGTCGTCGCGTTCATCTCGCCCGACGGTCGCTTCGACGACCTCTACACGAGCAACTACGTGACCCTGAACGTGCTCGACGAACTCAAGCGCATCCAGGGCGCGACCAACGTGCAGATCTTCGGCGCCAAGGACTACTCGATGCGCATCTGGCTGCAGCCCGATCGCATGGCGCAGCTGGGCATCTCGGCTGGCGACGTGCGGCAGGCGATCGTGGGCCAGAACGCGCAGTTTGCCCCCGGCAAGATCGGCCAGTCGCCGACCAACGACGGCCAAGAACTCGTCTACACCTTGACCACACGAGGTCGGCTCAGCGACGCGCGCCAATTCGAGTCGATCGTCGTGCGCGCGACCGAGGACTTCGGCATCGTGCGCCTGAAGGACATCGCCAAGGTCGAGCTGGGCTCCAAGGACTACGAGTTCGTGGGCCGCGTCGACAACCGGCCCGCGACGCTCGTCGGCATCTTCCTGCAGCCCGGCGCCAACGCACTCGACGTCGGCCAGGCCGTGCGCGATCGGCTCGACGAGCTGGCGCAGAGTTTCCCGCCCGGACTTACGCATGTCGTCTCGTACGACACGACGAGCTTCGTCGAGGTGTCGATCCGCGAGGTCGTCAAGACGCTGCTCGAAGCGATGCTGCTCGTGTTCCTCGTCGTCTTCCTGTTCTTGCAGAACTGGCGCGCGACGCTCATTCCGACGCTCGCCGTGCCGGTGTCGCTGATCGGGACGTTTGCTGGCCTCTACGTGCTCGGCTATTCGATCAACACGCTGACCCTGTTTGGCATGGTGTTGGCGATCGGCATCGTCGTCGACGACGCGATCGTCGTGCTCGAGAACGTCGAGCGCCTCATGCACGAGAAGAAGTTGTCGCCGCGGGACGCCGCGGTCGCGGCCATGCAGGAAGTGACCGGACCCGTGATCGCGATCGTGCTCGTGCTGATCGCGGCGTTCATTCCGATCGCGTTCCTCGGCGGCCTCAGCGGCGTGCTCTACCGCCAGTTCGCCGTGACGATCTCGATCGCTGTCGGCATCTCGGGTTTCGTCGCACTGACGCTGACGCCGGCCCTGTGTGCCGTGCTGCTGAAGCCGCACAAGAAAGGCAGCAACTGGTTCTTCCGCGCCTTCGACCGCGGCTTCGAGGCGACCGGCAACGGCTATGCGCATGCCGTGCGCTGGCTCACGCGTCATGCCGTCACCGGCATCGTGCTCTTCCTGATCATGGTCGCCGCGACCATCGGCCTCTGGCGCATCACACCGGGTTCGCTGGTGCCGCCCGAGGACCAGGGCTACTACATCGCCGCGATCTACCTGCCCGACGGCGCCACGCTGCAGCGCACCGACGAGATCGTCAAGCAGGTCAGCGAGATCGTGCTCAGCAACAAGGCCAACGCCAACTGCACGGCGTTCGCGGGCTTCGACTTCCTCGGCGGCGGCTACAAGAACTCGGCGGCGACGATGTTCGTCACGCAGAAGCACTGGGACGCGCGACCCGGTGTGACTGCCGAGATGTTGGTCGGCGAACTGTTCGTGAAGACGGCGGGCTTGAAGGAGGCGCTCGTGCTCGCGTTCAACCCACCCGCGATCTTCGGACTCGGCAACTCGGGTGGGTTCGAGGTGTGGCTGCAGAACCGCGGTGAGGGCGGTCCGGCGCGCACGGCCGAGGTCGTGCAGC
>JBDSBS010000534.1:0-6036 GCA_039921435.1 Planctomycetota bacterium
CGTTTCCGCCTCAAACGGCGTCGAGAGTGCGGCCGCGACGCGCCGACAAGCGACTTGCGGCTGCCGGATCGCGGGTGATCCGGTGCGAACGCCGTCGCTGCTCGTCCTGGTGAATTATCCGGGCTAGATACCGGGGGGCTTCTTATTGCCACTGGGCCTCCCTCCAAGATGGTTGTACCTGCGGTGGGTAGTTACCCCGCGGACGGAGTGCGCGTGGCCTCAAGCTGCCCCGAACCCCCGATCGGGCCGAACGAACGTGGCGCTGCTACGCGTGGCCGTTGGTTGCCGGCAAGACGGGTGTGCGCGCGTTCTTCGTCGACGAGTCAGGCGAGATGTATTCGTGCGACAACTCGAATCATCGCTACAGCGGGCTCGACAAGCGGCCGGTGGCAGCCGCCGCCGCGCTCGCCGAGGGTCTCGACTCGACGGCGGCGCCCAACTGCGTCGGCACCGACGGAGTTACGAGGAAGCGACCGAACGGTGCCAGCATCGGCGGGCGTCGTCGATGAGCCCCGCGTAGCATGGGTCGCGACTCGAGCGACGACCGGATCTCCCGACCGCCATGAACAAGCCCTCGATCCTGCTGGCCCTGCT
This sequence comes from Planctomycetota bacterium, assembly GCA_039921435.1. Taxonomy (GTDB): domain Bacteria; phylum Planctomycetota; class UBA1135; order UBA1135; family UBA2386; genus DASVAL01. The sequence goes on from JBDSBS010000534.1 coordinate 595, forward strand.
GCTGCTCGTCGTCGGTTCCCTCGCGTTCCTGCTCTGGTCCAGCGGCGACGCGCCGGACGTTCCTCCGTCTTCCGCCGAGCGAACGGATGAAGTTGCTCACGTCGAGGCGAACGCCGCCGCGGCCGGTGTCACTGCGGTGGCACCCTGGGCCGACACGCAGCCCGCGCAGCAGTCGCCGTTCGACGAGCTGCTGCGAACCGAGGCTGTAGTGCAGCCATCCGGGCAGCAGCTCATCGTGCAAGTGTGGCAGGTCAAGAAGGGCGTGCCGGCACCCGATGCCGAGGTCTTCCTGCTCGACGGCTTCGCCGGGCCCGAACTGTCGGACCCGTTCGCGCAGCACTGGAGTGCGCTGGCCGAAGACCGCGGCGTGCGCTTCGTCGCCGATGACCAGGGCCGCGTCGCGCTGCCGGCAGTGCGGCAGTCGGCGATCGTGGCGGCGCGGCTGCCTGGTATGTACGGCTTCGAGAAGATCGGCAAGGAACACGCCGAGGTCGAGACCATCACGCTGCGTCCCGACGAGACCGTCACCGTTCGCGTGATCGACGGCAGCGGCAAGACTGTCGCCGGCGTGCCCGTTGGTGTCGTGCAACACGTGCCGGTGCGCGACGACTTCGAGCTGCTCGCGGCGAAGCGGAAGGTCATGGAGGACCAGATGGCGCAGGCCGAGGCCTATCTGCGCGACAACCCCGCGCAGCGAGAAACGGCGTCAGCCAGAGTGCAGGGACTGCGCGCGCAACAGGCTGAGCTGGCAGCGGTGTTTGGTGAGCTCAAGCAGGCGATGGGTGACGGCAGGGGCAACGGCAACGGCAACGGCAACAGCAGCGGCAAGGACTTCAAGGGCGCCTTGCTGAAGCAGAAGAACAACAACCCGTCGCCGACGACTCGTCCCGAGCTGCGCGCCCAACGCCGCACCGACCAGGAAGGCCTCGCGGTCTTCCGCCACTTCCAGATCGATCACCACGACGCCGAGAAGTCGTGGCCAACCGCCCAGAAGTGCCGATTCGAGGCCGTGCTGCTGATGCCGCTGCAGCAGCCCGAGTCGCGCGCGTTCGGCCACCTTCCGATGCCCGCAGAGATCCTGCTCGAACTGCGCTTGCCGCCGACCGGCAGCCTGGCGCTGCGCACCGTCGATCGCGATGGGCGCCCGTTCATGCATCCGGTGCACGCCGAGCTGCGGCTCGAGAACGACGTCGCGGTGCCGTGGTCGCGGCTGCAGGCCAAGAAGGCTCAAAACGAAGAAGCGCTCGTGTTCCCGTTCGTCGGGCTCGGGCTGCGCTTCACGGCGCACTGTGGTCTCGACGACGAGGACTTCGACTGGCAAGCGCCGGTGTTCGGGGGTCCGATCGCACCCGACGAACGCCTGGTCGTGGACCTGGTCATCGCACCGAGCGAAGGCATGTTGTGCGGTCGGTTGCTCGACGCCGCCGGCAGAGCACTCGGCGATGCGAAGGTCACGTTCCTCATCAGTGGTTTGGCCGGGCGCCTCGAGGGCGAAGAGTTGCAGCTCGACCACGGCGGGCGATTTCACCTGCCGTACCAGATGCGGCCGCAGCACCAGCCGCCGTTCCGCCTGCAGATCCGGCGCCCGGGTGCGGTGCCGATTGCGGGGCTCGCGATGCCGCTCGCGTCGTTGCCGCGCGAGCACGTCACCGACCTCGGCGATCGGCGGCTCGATGGCCTCTCGGTGGTAGCACTGGGCATCGTCGTCGACGATCGCGGTCAGCCGATTGCGGGTGCGCACCTGCAGCTGCAGCGCGAACGCAACGTGCGGCCGCAGGAGCTGCGCCTCGAGTTCGTGGACGAGGCGTTTGCGAGCGCCGAAACCGACGCCGAAGGTCACTTCGCTTTGCTTGGCGACATCGAACGCGCGCGCTACCGGCTGCGCGTCGAAGCGAAGGAACACTTCCCGTTGGCGTCAGCCGACCTGCGGCCCGGTGCGCCGATGCGCGTCGAGCTGCAGCGCCACTCGCGCGTGCTCGGCACTCTGCTGCGCCCAGAGTGGCTCGCGGCCAAGGGTGTGCGCGCCGAGTTGGTGCTGGCGAGCGATGGCAAGCAGAAGCGCGAGGACCAGATCCACGACTTCAAGGGCACGAGCTACGTGTTCTTCGATTGGGTCAAGCCCGGCGTCTACGACCTCACGCTGCGCACGAGCCAGTTCCCCGACCCGTTCCTGCGCATCGATCGGCTCGTCATCGAGCCCGGCCAGATGGACGTGCATCCGCGCCTCACAGGCCTCGACCTCGCTGCCTGGCTCTATCGCTTCGAGATCTTCGCTGTCGACGAGCAGGGGCAAGCGATCGAGCCCGACCGGCCGTTGCTCGCGCGCATCCACCGGCCCGACGGCAGCAGCAGCCACATCGGGTTTGCGTGGCAGAAGGGCCGGATCGAGATGTTCAGCACGAATGCGCAGAGCGAAGTGATCCCGATGGCGCAGGGTTTCGCCGGCGAGACTGCGGTGCTGGCCGCGGGCCGCAGCGAACTCCGCTTCTCGAGGATCCCGCCCGTTGACGTGCAACTCGCGGGCATGCAGGCACTGGCCGGCGCGGTCTCCGTGCAGGTCGTTCTCGAAGTGCTCGACGCTGCCGGTTTGCCGCAGCAACTCGAAGCGTTCGACGGTGGTAGCCGCAAGATCGCCGGTTCGTATGCGCGCGCGAAGTTTACCTCTGCAATGCTCGACGAAGGCGATGCAGCGCGTGTGCCGTTGACGCGGCAAGGCCCGCACAAGGTGCTCGTGCGCTTCGGTGTGAAGCAGATCAAGCGCCCCAGCACCGTCGAACTCGGCGCGATCGACGTCAAGCTACAGCCGGGCTCCGGGCCGCAGCGCGTGGTCGTCAACTACGACCGGCAGCCAGTGCAGGCGGCGATCGCCGAGGCGGCGCAGGCGATCGCGGCGAGTGCGCAGAGCGGCGGCAAGTAGCAGTGCGCCTAAGACCCTAGGGCCAGCGAACGCCGTTGACGTAGACGGTCTCGATGCGGGGCGCGCCATCGTTGCCGACGCGCAGGCGCACGGTGATGTCCTTGGCCGCCGGTGTTTCCGTTCCCTCGGGCACGAAGTACCGCTCGATACCGAACTCGAGGCGCTGCCACTCGCCCACGGTGCCACGCAGTGCCACCTGCTCTTTGCCGTCGAGCACGGGGCGCCGCAGCTCGGCGCGCAGTGGCACGTGGAACTCACCCTCGAGGCCGAGCACGACCCAGACCTCCGAACCCTGCGGCGGTGGCTCCTGCAGGTCGAGCATGTTCCCGCTGCTGAACTCGTAGGCGAGGAGGATGTACTGCAAGCACAGCAAGTCGCGCGGATCCACGGGCACCGTGCGCACCAGGATCGAGTGGCCGACCCCTTCGGCCAGCTTGCCCTGTTCGTGCATTGCCCAGCCGACGAGGAACACCAACTGCAGGCCGACCCACGCGCAGGCGGCGCCGAGCCGGGGGCGACTGATCGGGTTCATGCGACGACTCCCATTCTTTGCACGATGCTGCGACGCCAGCGTTCCATGCCCCAGCCGGTGCCGAGCAGGACCAGGCCGCCGAGCAGGAAGATCGTGCCCGTGGTGGCAAGGCTGCCGATCAGATCGAAGAACAGCGTGACGATGCCGAGGCCCACGGCGAGCACGCCGGTGTTCAGATAGCCCTTGCGGCCCGAGCGCGCGCCGAAGGCCACGCACCAGAGCGCGAACAGGAACCACACCGCCCAGGCCGCCAACGAGAAGCCCCACTCGGCACTGTCGAAGGAGCGATCCCAGCCGAAGTTGAAGAACGTCATCGCCGGTCCACGTGGCAGCAGGCCCAAGTCGGCGAACAGCGCCCCGGCGCTGACCGCGAGCACGAGGCCAAGCAGCACGAGCAGGCGGTTGCGGAACCACGGCGATTCGGGTGCCAGCCTGCTGCCGCCCGTGACCAGGCCGGCGGCGCCGAGCAACAGGAATCCCACCGGCAGGACCGCCGAGCCCTCGGACTCCAGGTCCGAGAAGTGCCGGTAGAAGGTGAGCAGGTAGAAGCTCGCGAACAACAGCAGGGCGCCGGTCCCGCGCATGACCTTGGCGATGCCCGGATCGGATCTTCGCAGCAGGGGCGAGTAACCGACGAGTGCTGTGCCCATGCCGATCCCGAGCATCAACTGGCAGGTGAAGCTGGTGCGCGGCATGCGGATCGAGGAGCCGGAGAAGTCCCCTTCCATGTGGCCCCAGAGCAGCGCGGCGAAGATCGCGAGCAGGCAGATGGAGGGCGAGCGCAGCAGAACGGCCAGCGGCAGGATGGTGCAGGGCCTCGGCGGTGCGATGCAGTTCGCTGCGCGGGAAGCGCAGCCAGAGCCCGGCGCCGTGAGCCGCGGCCAACAGGCAGAGCAGGCCGCCGAGCTTGACTGCGTCCGGAATGCCGGCCCAGTTGGCCGAGACCAGGAGGATCACGCCGACGGCTGCGACGCCGCCACCGAGCCAACCCAGCACCGCGGCGAGGCTGAGCACGCCACGTCCTTGCTCTTGCTCCTGCGCGAGGGAGCGCAGGGCCGTTTGCGCTTCGGCATCGAGCAGGCCCTGTTCGCTGGCGGACTCGAGGAGGGCGTCGAGTTGTTTGAGGAAGGACGTCATGCAGTGCCGTGACGTGCGAGTCTAGCACCGGGTGACGACGCCCTCACAACGTCCCGTTCAACGCACCATGCCGCCAATGGGCGGGTGCCACGTGCCATGGCGACGAGGCAAACTCGACGGGGGTCTGGATCTGACACTGAGCAGATCGAGGGGTTTCACGCCGCGCTCCCTGACGGAGGTTCGCTGCGCCGCGTAGAGCTGGCCATGGCGCTGCGGCTGGCGTGGACTGGATCTCTGCTCGAGCCACTGTTCGCCAAGAACTGTTCGCCAAGAACAGTTCGCGTCGGGGACGACACGCCTTCCCTTGCCGATTGGCTGCGGTTCCTCGGTGGCTGCCGCAAGCAGGCGTCGCCGTGTCTTGAACGCGACGCAGGGCCACCGGGCGTTGACGCCGAGACTCAGCAGTTCCGCAACCGCTGGCCGAGTCCTTGGGGCCTGGACTCGGAGACCTGCCTCGACTCGGCGAACCTGAAGGCTCGGCAGCCTGGAAACTTGGCAGCCTGGAACTCTGGCAGAAACCAGGCACCGGCACTTGTGCCAGCGCTCCGGCTATCAGTGCGGAATCAAGAGGAGAGCAGCGGCGAGAACAGCGGCTAGTTCAAAGCGAGGCGGTTCCGCCAAGACCAAGAGAGCCGGCACACAACTGCTGCCGTTCCGCGCGTTACACGGCGGCCGCCGGGCCGGCGCTGGCCGCAAACCAAACGGCGACCGGGCCGGAGTTCCGCACGCCACACGCACAGCCCTTGCGGCCCGCTTCCCCGTCCACGTGACCGTCAAGCTCAGGGAGCACCTGCCGCCGTTGCGCCGGCGCGATGCCTACGCCGCCCTGCGATCGGCCTTCGCCGCCGGCTGCGAC
>JBDSBS010000535.1:0-7478 GCA_039921435.1 Planctomycetota bacterium
CCAGGAAGCGATCCTGGACAACGGTCTCACGGTCGGCAATCTGGCATAGCAGTCCACCGACAGGGCCATCGGACCGTCATTCGTGCAACGGCAGAACGTGCCTCCCGACGAGACGCCGACTACCCAAATCGACGAACACCCACGTGACCAAGCTCGCTCATCTCCCACCGAAAGAACGCGCCCCCGCTCGCCTCATCCTCGAAGACGGCACCGTTCTCACCGGTCTCGGCTTTGGCGCCGCCACCGATTCGACGGGCGAGCTCGTCTTCAACACGTCGATGACCGGCTACCAGGAGATCCTCACGGATCCTTCTTACCGCGGCCAAACCGTGCTGCTGACCCAGCCTCACATCGGCAACTACGGCGTCAGCAGCGAGGACGAAGAATCGGGCAAGCTCTGGCTGTCGGGCCTCGTCGTGCGCGAAGCGTGTCACCGCGCCAGCAACTTCCGCTCTGGCACCGAACTGTCGGACTACCTCACCCAACACGGCGTACCCGGCATCGAAGGCGTCGACACGCGCATGCTGACGCGCCGCGTGCGCGACCACGGCGAACAGCGGGTGCTCATCACGCGCGACATGACCAGCAGTGAAGCGACGCTGGTCGAGCGCGTGCGCAAAGCGCCCAAGGTCGCCGACGTCGACCACGTATTGGAGGTCACCACCAAGAACACGCTGAAGTGGGAGAAGGGCTACGAGTCGTCGTTCAGCGCACCGGCGCCGGGAACGCTCACCGGCAAGCGCCTGCACGTCGTCGCCTACGATTTCGGGGCCAAGCGCAACATCTTGCGCTCGCTTATCGCCTGCGGCCTCGACGTCACGCTCGTGCCCGCTGCGACGCCAGCCGCAGCCGTGCTCGACCTCGCACCCGACGGAGTGTTCTTGAGCAACGGCCCCGGCGACCCCGCCGTCTGCCGCTACGCGATCGAAGCGAGCAAGACCCTCGTGCAAAAGGTGCCCGTGTTCGGCATCTGCCTCGGCCACCAGATCCTCGGCCACGTCTTCGCCGGCAAGACGTACAAGATGAAGTTCGGTCACCACGGCGGCAACCAGCCCGTGATCGACCTGACGACTGGCAAGGTCGAGATCACCTCGCAGAACCACAGCTACGCCGTCGATCCGACGTCGCTGCCCGACAGCGTCGTGGTCACGCACAAGAACCTCAACGACAACACGGTCGAAGGCCTGCAGCACAAGGAGCTGCCCGTGTTCTCGGTGCAGTACCACCCCGAGGCCGCGCCGGGCCCACACGACGCGCTCTACCTGTTCAAGCGCTTCCTCGAGCTGCTCGAAACGTCGCGGTGCTGACGCAGCTGCTCGTCGCCGCCGAGCACGACGGCAAGCGGCTCGACGCGCTGCTGCACACGGCGGCCGGGCTGTCGCAGAAGAAGGCGCGCGATCTGTGCGCGATCGGAGCGATCGCTGTCGAGAGCGTGCGCGCCGAAGCATCGCTGCGCGTGCGGGCTGGCGAGACCGTCGCCTTCGCGGCGGCCCACCTCGAACTCGGCCTCGCACTGCGAGTGCCGGTTGCGTTCGCCGATGACGCGGTGGTCGTGCTGCACAAACCGCCAGGCCTCGCCGTGCACGGCGGCCCGCTCGTCGACCATTCCGTCGCCGATGCACTCGCGAGGATCTTGCCTGGGGCTGGCCTCGCGCACCGGCTCGATCGCGAGGCATCGGGGTTGCTGCTCGTGGGCCGCGATGCAGTGGCGCTGAAGGCGCTCGGTGAAGCGATGGAACGCGGCGACATCGAACGCGAATACCTCGCAGTTGTCGCCGGCGTCATCGACGACGAGCAGCGCACGATCGACCTGCCGCTGCGCGTCACCGACGAACCGCGCGGCAACCGACCCAAGACGATCGTGGACCCCGAAGGCCAACGCTCTGTGTCGCACGTGCACGTCGAAGCACGCCGCAAGGATGCGACGCTCGTGCGCGTTCGCCTGGAGACCGGCCGCACGCACCAGATCCGTGCGCACCTCGCCGCGATCGCACACCCCCTGCTGGGTGACCCGCGTTACGGCGACGAGACCGCGAATCAGAAGGCGCGCGCGACGTTTGGCGTCACCCGCACGATGCTGCACGGCGCACGGCTGAGCTTTCCGCCACCAGCCGGCGGCCAACGCATCGAGGTCACCGCCGTGCACGAACCGGACTTCGTGCGCTTGTTTCCGAACTTGCGGCAGCGGGAATGATGCCCTCGCTACTCGATGACGTGCACGTGGTGTTGCTGCGTCCGCGCTGGGCCAGCAACCTCGGCTCCGTCGCGCGCGCGATGAAGAACTTCGGGTTGCAAAAACTGACGCTCGTCGACTCGCGCATCGGATCGTGGACCGACGCGTGGCGCATGGGTGTTCAAGCCGACGACGTGCTGCGCGCAGCCGTCAGCACCGACGACCTCGCGCAAGCACTGGCTCCCGCGATGTGGATCGTCGGCACGACCAACGAACCACCACCCGGCATGCGCGTGCTGACGCCGCGCGAGGTCGCCACAGAAGCCGTGGAACGCGGCGCGCCGACCCTGCTGTTCGGCGGCGAGATCAACGGCCTCGACCCGGCCGAACTGCTGCGCTGCCACGCCGTGTCGCGCATCCCCACGGCCCCCGAGCAGTCCTCGCTGAACCTCGCGCAGGCCGTCTGCATCTACGCCGCCGAGCTGTTCCTCGCCCACGGCCAGGCGACACCGACGACACCCGGTGCACCACCCACAGCACTCGCTGACACCGGCATGATGCAGCGCCTCGAACAAGCGCTCCGCCACCTGCTCGAGACCTCCGCTTGGACCGACGCGACCCGGCCCAAGAACGCCATCGCCGACCTCATGCAGCCGCTCTACCGCGCACAGCTCACCGATGCCGAGGTGCGCGCCTGGCTCGTGGCGCTCAACAAGGCAGTGCGACGCTAGCTGTTCGGCAGAGGGCCGCACCACGTTCTCGCTCGAGCAACGACGCTGCATGCGTGTGGAGGCCCGGAGTTGCGCCGCAACTGGCTAGCCGCCATCGTTCGCCGCCATGGCCCCGGGTGGCAAGAAGACCCTCGACCGCGCGATCTCGCGAGCCGGCTTGTGTTCGAGGTCCCAGGCGCGCGCCGCAATCATCGAGGGTCGCGTGCAAGTGGACGGCCGCACGATCCGCGACCCCGATCTCTGGGTCGACCTCGGGCGCGTTCGCATCGTCTTCGACGGCGAGCCACTGCATGCGCGTCGGAAGGAGGTCCGGATGCTGCACAAGCCCATTGGTCTCTCGGCGACGCGCTCAGTCGGGCTTCGCCACCGCGCTGCGCGACACGAGCACGAGCGCTACGAAGACGAGCACGCCGCCAACGGGCACCAGCAAGATGCCGAGCGATGGATCGCCCTCGGAATTGAGCACGCCGCCAAGCAGGAAGCCCAGTGGCATCAACACCGCTCCGATCGAGAGCAGCTTCTCGTGGCGACGACGCCGGTCCAGGTCGTTCGCCAGACGCGGGCCGAGCGCGCTGATCACGAGACACAGGATCCCGAGCAAGTTGCCGTGCGCATGCGCGAGCGTCCACATCTCACGCCGCGTCGCGCTGCCGAGGTAGACCTGCACCTTCATGGCGTGCAACGCCTCGAGCGTGAGCCCGAGCGGCAACGAGAAGGCGAGCAGCCAGAGGCCCGTCAGCAGGGCGGTGCGCGGGGACATGGGCTGGGAGGTGTGCTGGGACGTGTCGTTCATTCGCCGATCGCGATGACGTTCTTGCCCTGCAGATCGGTCAGCCGGACCACAGCGGGCACGTCGAGGCGGAAGTCGATACCAAGCAGTGACGGCGAGGCCGGGACCGGGGCGCGGCCGCGTGCCCCCGCGGCGATGGCGTCGAGCAACGTGTAGACATCGCGCCCGCGCTGGTCCATGCCGGCGGTGTAGTCGACCGCACTCAGCAACTTGTCGATGCCGTACGGAGACCTGGCCTCGAGTGCGAGCAAGCTGCGTTGCGCCAGGAGGCGCACGCTCGGATAGCCGTCGCCCATCGTCACGGCGAGCCAGGCACGCAGTGCGGCGTCGTAGTCGCGACCGAACACGGTCCCAGGTTCACCGCATGCCTTCGCTGCAACCGCACGCGCCGCCGCATCGCCGGCAAACAGGTTGGCCGCCGCGTCAGCGAGATCGAGCGGAGCGCCGTCGGCGCGCCGAGCCGGTGCCACGTAGCGGCCACCCCACCAGCGCTGCATCGCTTCGGCAGTCCACGTCAGGTTGCGATCGAGGTGGCACAGCGTACATGCGTGCGGCCTGCCCGCCGCGGCGTCGCGCGCCGGGTCGGGACTGTCGATGCGGTGGCTGCGATGCACGTCGAGAATGCCGTAGACGATCTTCGGCATGTGACAGGCAACACACGACGAACCCGTTCCCTCGGGGTCATGGTGCGTGTGTGCTCGCACATCGCGCGCGATGTCCCCGTGGCATTGCGTGCACAATGTGTTGCCGGGCCGGTCGGGGCGCAACTGACCGCGCGGGTCGCCCGCGTGCATCGCGTGGCAGCTCTGGCAGGTCAGTTCACCCTCGAGGTAGCACTTCGAAGCCGTGATGCCCTGGTACTCGTAGGCCGTCAGCCGCGGCGTGCCATCGCCCCAGAATCGCAGCGAGTACGCCTCGGGGTCGGTACCGCCCCGCACGGGTGTATCGCTGCGGATCGGCGCGACGTGGTCGACGAGGCGGTCGCCGGCGCGGAACGTCGGACCCGTCGTCTGCCACGCGTCGAGGCGAGCGAGCGGTTCGGGCAACCTCGCCCCGTGGCATTGCCCACAGACAGCCACCGCGCGTTCCTGGTCGAGCCGCAATGGATCGATGATCGCACTCTGGCCTGCCCCGGCGAGCCGAAGCAATGGGTTGCGCAGCGAACTGGCATGTGCGGCTCCGGGTCCATGACAGGCTTCGCACGCGATGCCGAGTTCGCCGACGTCGGAGTCGAAGCGGCCACCTTCGACGAGTCGCGAACGCTCGCTGAGGTTCTTCAGTCCCGGGATCGGGCCTGTGTTGTGGCAGAAGATGCAGTTCTCGTTCCACACCGCGGCGAGGTGGCCCACGCCCTCCGCATCCGGCCCGAGGAACACGGTCTCCATGGGCAGCCAGCGCCGCAGCGCTATGTGCCAGAGGATCGGCAGCCGCACGAATGCCGAGCCGTCGCCACGAACCTCACGCTCGAAGTACTGCTGGTAGCGTCGCGAGCCAACCGTCAGCTCGACCTTCGCCGTGCGCGTGCCGCCGTTCTTGTCGGGCACCTCCATGCAGAAGTGCTCGCCGTCGCGGAACGGCCTGACTTCGTCGCGGCCGTAGCGCACGCGGCGACCGTCGAACACACCCTGCACCGACTGCGGCGTCGCACGCTGCGTCATCGTCGAGTGGAACGTACGCCGCCACGACTCGTGGTGGTCGGGGTGGCAGACGGCGCACGCCGCCGAGCCTGTGTAGCCCTGTTCGCGGTGGATCAGTGGCGCGCTCGCCTCGGCGGCGACGGGATCGTGACCGACCCACAACGCCAACGCGACGAACGCGGGCGGAGTCAGCACGGCGAGCAGGAGCGTCGACAACGAGCGCACAGCGGACTGATCATGGCATGCGCCCCCCGGCGACACGAGTGCCGACCGGGGTCTTCACCGTGACCCGCATGCCGCGCTGCGCCCGCCCGCTACAGGATGTCGAGGATGCCCGTCGCCTGGTTCGTCAACGTCTCGACCGTCGCGAAGTAGTTGATGTTCTCGCCAATCTTGGTGTTCCAGGGCAACGGCTGGCGATCCGCCACCGAACCGAGGGCCACCGCAGCGAAGGCGCGCGAAAGGTGACCCAACCGTTCGTCGAAGAGCACCTTCACGAGCGGAGCCACCGTGCGGCGGTCGCCGATGAAACCGAGCGCCTTGGCGATCGCAGCCATCTTCGCCAGGTTCGGCTCACCCTCGACCAGCAGCTCCTGCAGGTCTTCGGCGACGCGATGGTCGCCGAGCTTGCCGAGCGCCACGGCCGCTTGCACGAGCAGTTCGGGACGACGCGTCGACTGCCTCACGATGCGCCGGATGTCCTCGCAGGAACGCAGGTCGTTCATGAGTGCCAGGCCGAGACACAGGTAGCCGGCCATCTTCTCGTGGGCGAGACTGTCCAGCATGCGCTCGCGCATCGCGTCCGCTGCCACCACTGACTGATTGAGGCCGAGGCCGATCGCCAGGGCGCCAGTTAGGCTCTGGTCCTTGACCTGCTTCAGCGCGTCCAAGAGCGTGTCGGCGATGAGCCGATCCGGTTCGCAGCGGCCCGTCGCTCGCGCCTGCTGTGCTTGCTGCTCGAATGCGTACAGGCCGAGCGCCAAGGCGCACCAGGGCTTCTGCTGCTTCCGCGTGCTCGCAGCGAACTCCATGAGCAGCGCGTCGCGGTTCTTCTTACCGCCGATCTGACCGAGTGCGATGATCGCGAAGTTGCGGGTCTGCGCGTCCTTGTGTTCGCGGCAGGTGTCGAGCAAGACCTGGCTGTACTTGGCGTCGGGATTCTCGCCGCTGTCAACCTCGTCGTTCGGACGTACGAGCTGGCCCATCGCCAACGCGCAGGACTGCGACAGAGCGTTGCTCACGCGCCTCGTCCGCCCCCTCTCTTGCAGATCAGCGGCGAACAGCCCCTTGTAGTAGTCGCTGCGCTGGTGGCCGCGCCCGATCAGTTTGGCGATCGCGGTCGGGCAGTGCGCTTGGATGATCTGGTCGCCGGCACCGAGGTTCTTCGCGTAGTACTGCTCGAGGCACTGCAGCGCTTCCGCACACAGCTTGACTTCGGCATAACGATGGGTGCCGGGGCGCAACAGTCCGATGGCTTGGATCGCTGCCACCTTGAGGTTGCGGCTGCTGGCGCGTTCGACGGCGAGCAGTTCTTTCAGGGCCGTGAACGCGCGCACCTTGGTGGCCACGTCCAACGTGCGATACGCGGTCAGGCCGAGGCTGTAGGCAGCGAACGCGCGCGTGCGATCGTTGACGGAGCCGCCGCTCACCGCGCGCCCCTGACGGTCGTCGAGTGCGAGCGAAACCAGCAGGTCCACCGATGCCACGTCGCCGATCGCAGCGATGCCGATGGCGAGCGCCGCCGTCTCGCGAATCTCCTGGTCCGACTTGCGGAGCCGCTCCGCAAACACGTCGAGCAGCTTGAAGTTCGGGTGATCCATGCCGACCTTGGCCATCGCGACCATGCACGACGAGTTGATGTCGCGCTGGTCCGTCGAATCGATCGCCTTCTTGAGCGCAGGCAGGATCGTGTTCACGAGCTGCTGTTCCAAAGGCCGCAGGGCGTCGCGCGCTTCGCTGCGCCGCGTAGACCCGAGATAGAAGTCGTCGCTGCCGGTCTTCACGAGGGCACCGTCGGGACCATCGCGGAGGCCGAGGTAGCCGTTCTTGTTGAACTCCCACCAGTAGTCCCAGGTCGTGAAATCGGCTTCGAGCGTGACGCCGCGCGGGGTCGTCGCGCCGGGCGCGGGGCAGCCGCGGTTGGGACC
>JBDSBS010000536.1:0-12879 GCA_039921435.1 Planctomycetota bacterium
GAAGTCCGCGGTGCCGTCGCCCGAGGCATTGTCGAGCACCGTGATCTCGAGGTTTGGCCAGTCCTGGTCGAGCAGCGACTGCAAGCATGGCGAGATGTAGTGCTTGCTCTTGTAGGCGAGCACCATCGCTTCGACGCGCGGCCCGCCGGCGACGGCGCGCACGGTTGGGTTGGTGGCAACGGCCGCGACGGCTCGGCGCAGGCTTGCTGCCGTCACAGGCTTGGTCGCGCTCCACTGGACGCCGGGAACGCTCGCGACGTAGCGGCGCACGGCGCTCTCACCGGGCCCGCCATCCAGCAGATAGACGGGAGCGCTGACTTCGCCGCGCGTTCGCGCGAACGGCAAGTCGGCGAGCGGCAGTAGGCGATGGGTGCGTTCCCACGCGGCGGGTGCTTGGTGCGGCTCGGGACAGAACAACACGACGCCTCCGCCGCGCGCCAGCTCGGGCAGCAGCGCATGTGCAGTGCGCGCGGCGGCTCGGTCGGCGGGCAGTGGGCAGACGACCAGAGCCAGAGGCGGCATCGGCGCGATTGTGCCGAGCCGAAGCGCTGAGTCCAGGCTTCGTGCAACGACAGCACGCGCCGCGACGTGTCGGCAACACGGTAGTCACGCAACAGCGACACCGCAGCCACACGTCGGCAGCACGACAGCGCGCCTGTGTTGCATGCGTTCGCACCGTGCCGTTTGATCCACCGATGCGCATCGGCATCGATGTCTCCATGACCGCGGACAGCAAGACCGGGCTGCCGTCCTACACACGGTCGCTCGTGGAGGCCATGGCGCGCGTCGATCAGCACAACCAGTTCTGGCTCTATCCGATCACGTGGCACTCGTTCCCGCCCAACTACGAGGCCGCTGTGTTGCCCAAGGCGCGCAACTTCCGCGCGGTATGCGGTCGCTGGCCGAAGCGCTGGCTCGAGCGTGCCTGGCACAAGAATGACAGGAAGCGCCTGCTCGGTCCGCCGCCAGACGTCTACCTCAGTCCGTTCCACAACGCGCCCGACCGCTGGTTACCGCGCCTCGTCTGCGTCTGGCACGACGTGTCGTTCCGCGTGCACCCCGAGTTCTCGACCGAAGCGAACCGCGTCTATTGCGAGCAGCAGTTCGATCGCACCGTGCGCCTCGCGCACCGCGTCGTCACCGTGTCGCACTTCTCGAAGGCCGAGCTCGTGCGCGCGATGGGTTTGGCCGCCGATCGCATCGACGTCGTGCACGAAGCCGCGGATCCAGCATTTCGCCACGTGCCAGGCACGGTTCTGCCGGCGCGGTTCCAGCCGCAGTTGCGCAACAAGCCGTTCGTGCTCTACGTCGGTTCGGTCGAGCCGCGCAAGAATCTGGCGACGTTGGTCGATGCCTTTGCGGCCATGCGGCGGCGTTCGGGCCACCCAGCCCAGCTCGCGATCGCGGGCGGTTCGGGCTGGAAGAACTCGTCGGTGTTCGAGGCTGTCGATCGCCACGGGCTGAGAGACCAGGTGCATCTGCTCGGCTTCGTTTCCGACGACGAACTGCTGGCGCTCTACAACACGTGTGCGGTGTTCTGCTACCCGACGCTCTACGAAGGGTTTGGCCTGCCCGTGATCGAGGCGATGAGCTGCGGCGCGCCGGTCATCACGAGTCGCGTGGCGTCGCTGCCCGAGGTCGGTGGCGAGGCGGTGTGTTACGTCGACGAACCGCGCGACGCGGTGGCGCTGTCGCACGTGCTGCAAGGAGTGCTCGAAGATGCGAACCTGCAGCAGCGTCTGCGCCGCGATGGTCTCGCCCAAGCCGCTCGCTTCAGTTGGGACCGCGCCGCGCGCGAGACGCTGGCGATCCTTCAGCGCGTCGTCGGCGATGCGGTGCTCGATCCGACCGGTGTGCGCATGGGCGAGGACGAGCGTGGCCTCGAGGGCGGCTTCTACGACGTCGAACGGCCGCCCGAGGGCGCCTTTCGCTGGATGCAGCGCCGCGGTTCGCTGCGCTTGCGGGCCGGGTCTGGCCAGGCTCTGCGCATCGTCGCGGCGTCGCCGCTGCCCGAAGATCAGGTGACGCTCATCGCTCGCGTGGCGGGGTCCGTGGTGGGCACGGGCTTGCTGGGTCATGGGCCGCGCCAGTTCGTGTTTCCGTTGCCTGGCTCGGTGCCGCGCGACTGCCTGTTGCCGATCGACCTCGAGGTCAACCAGGCGCTGCCGCCGTGGATGAAGGGCGGCGATGCTCGCGACCTCGGCGCCCGCATCTTCGCGGCTGAGATCGTGTGATCGCGCCGGCTTTGCACGCAACCCCAGCACGCGCAGCTCCCGAACTCGTGGAGCCGTAACTGCCCCATCTAGGCGCAGTAGAAGGAGTTCCGTGCTTCTTGGGGAGGCCGTGGATAGCATTTCAGGGCCTACCTCCCAGGCACCGATCCCCTCCTATCGATGGACATCCTGTTTGACGCCCGCATGCTCAACCGCCCGATGTCGGGCCTCGAGCGGGTCCAGCTAAACGTCCTGCGCGAGTTGAGCCAATTGCCAGGAGTGTCGCGCCTGCGGGTCGTGTTGCTCAGGAATACACACACGGCCAAGCCCCTGCCGCAGGGCATCGAGCGCTGCGAAGTCTGGACGACCGAGGACATCGTCAAGGTCCTGACAGACGAGAAGCAGCGGCCCGACGTCTACCACATGACGTGGTTTCCGGACACGACGCCGCGCGACCTGTTCCTGCCGTTGCTCGCCAAGGCGTCCGTGGTCGAGGTGCACGACGCCATCCTCAACCGGCACCCCGAGTACTTCCCCGATCGCGAACACTGGGAGTGGTACAACACGTTCATCAAGCGACTGATCCGCAACAGCGATCGGCTGCTCGTGCACAGCAAGTCCGTGATCGGCGAGATCGAGAAGGACCTGCAGGGCGATCCCAGCATCGCCGACGTAGCCCCGCTCGCCGTCGATCCGGACTTCCACCAGCCATTGCCGCCCGACGAAGTGAAAAGGCGCTGCGAGCGCATCGGCTTTCGCGGCGACTTCTTTCTCGCGGTGGGCAAGGACTATCCGCACAAGGATCACGCGACGCTGCTGCGCGCGATGGCTCGCCTGCCAGCATCCGTGCGGCTGTGCATCGCCGGCACCAAGATCTGGAAGAACCCAGGCGAGACCAGCGACGAGTTGATTGCCCAGCTCGGCCTCGGCGATCGCGTCAAGTGGGTGCAAGGTCTCGACGACCAGGACATCAAGGCATTGATCCAAGGCTGTCGCGCGATGGCCTACCCGTCGCTCGAAGAGGGGTTCGGCATTCCGCCGATCGAAGCCATGGCGCTGGGTCGCCCTGTCGTGGCGGCCAATACGACGTCCATTCCCGAGATCTGCGGCGACGGTGCCTGGTTGCATCGACCGGGCGACGACCGCGAGCTGGCCAAGTACCTGAAGCGGTGCCTGGAGGGCGGCCCCGACGTGGCGGCTCTGATCGAGCGCGGCACGAAGCGAGAGAAGACGTTCTCCTGGCGGCGCACGGCCGAGCTGACGCTGGCCTGTTACGAGAAGGCCATTGCGACGGCGAAGTCCGGCGCGAGCCCGCGCCAGGCGCTCGACACGCGCATGACCGAGTGCCTGGCCATCGCCGCCCGCTACAAGTTCAACGACCTCGAGCGCGAACGGGCGGCCTGGCAGCAGCGCTGCTTGGGCGCGGAGGCGCAGCTCAACGCGAGCCAGAGCCATGCTGGCAAGCTCGAGGCACAACTGCGCGAACTGGGCCAGAAGCCCGCAGCGCCGCCGCCGGTGCAGCCGCAGCCGCCTTCGACGAACGAACCCAAACGTCCGCGCTGGTCGTTGAAGCGCCGCCTCAGAAAGCTGCGCGACGGCATCGATCGTCGCCGAAAGACGTGGGGTCAGGACGGTCACGGGGCATGATCGCGAACGACTGCCGAGTTTCATGACGAGCAAGGGAGACAAGACCGAGCAGCAGAGCGCCACCGGTGCCGACTCGGTGCCGCGCCTGTTGCGGGACCTGGCCGAGCGCGAGCGGCAGCTGCGCGACCTGACCGAGCAGTCGCTCGGCTTCCTCGAGGAACTGGCCGAGAGTCGCCGGCTCAACGCCGATCGCGAACAGATCGCGCAGCGCCTGGGCCAGCTCGAGCACATGCTCGGCGAGACGCAGCGTCGCTTGCGGCACGCCGGCGGCGTGGTGCAGGCGCCGAGCGAAGGGGCGTCGCCAACCTCGCGGGAGGGGCTCGAGGTCGTGTTCTGGGGCGGCGAGGCCTGGGCCGATGCGGTCGCGAGTTGTGCCGACCGCGGCCGTGTGCCGGTCCTTTGGGTCGGGGGGGCCGACGCCCTGCCGTCCAAGAGCAAAGCGAAGCGTCAGGGCAAGGCTGGAACCAAGTCCGCGGCCAAGCCTGAAGGCGACCCCTCGGCCAACCCCGCCGATGCGTTCGGCAATAGCCCGCAGGTGATCGCCCACCGCGACGCCCGCACCTCAGCGCAGTGCTGGAACCTCGGCATGGCCGCGACCTCGGCCGACTACGTGTTGTTCGTCGGGCCCGGTTTGCAGCTGCGCACCGAGCCGAAGCTGCCCACCGCTGTGCCGCCGAACGCGGCGCTGCTGTGCCCTCGCATCGTGCGCGGCAAGCGGTCCGAACTCGGCTGCGAAGAACTTCAGCTGCTGCGATTGCGCCCGTGTGAGGCGGCGAGCACCGACGCGGTCGAACCGACGAAGGTGGACTGGCCATCGGCTGAGTCGTTCCTCGTGCGGCGCGCAGCGTTCGAGCGCATCGGACTGTTCGACGAGGGCCTGCTTGGCTCGGCTGCCCTGCTCGACTTCACGCTGCGGTCGCGGCGGAGCAACTTCGAGGTGCTGGGCGCTCCTGGCTTGGCCGTGGTCGGGTCTGGCGAATCGGTCGGCGCCGCGACGCCGCAAGACGACGAACAGCGCCTGCTCGTGCTGGCGGCGCACCGTCCCGAGGCGTTGGGCTTGGCGTTGGCCGACATGCCGCTCTTGTGGCAGATGGAGCCGGGGGCACTGTCAGGCTACCTGGCGCAGCTGCTGTCGAGGGTGCGCAGCGACGATGGCAATGCCCCCCAGCGCGCCGTGCTCGAGCAGATCGCCCTCGGTCTCGTGCGGCATGCGTTGCCCGTGGCCCAGGTGTGCGCGCGGGTTCGCGAGAGTCGGCTGGCGCTCTTGCGCGGCCTGGCCGACGTCGACCTTCCCACCGGTCGCGAAGAGGTGGTTGCGTCGCTCGGTCGCGCCGAACAGCATGAGTTCCGCGAGCCCGTGGGGGCATTCGCCGTGCTGTTGGAGGACATGGCCCAGAACCGGCGCGTGGTGGGCAGTGCCGTGCAGGTGCTGCAACAACAGCTGCAGCAAGCACACGCCCAGACGCGCGAGATCGACGAACAGCGACATGCGCAGCTAGCCCGTGCCGAGCGCGCCGACGGTGTCATCCGAACGGTGCAGACGCAGTTGGACCAGGTGCAGGTGTGGCTACGCGAGGCGCATGCCAGGCTGGAGGCCTCGGGTGAGCAGCAGGTTCGGTTGGACTTGCGGCTTCAGGAAGAGGCGCGTGGACGAGAGAGGGTCGAGCGCGAGCTCGCCACCAGCCGGGTCGCACTCGACGAGCGGCAGCGCGAACTCCAAGAAGCGAAACAACAACGCCAAGAAGCGCTGCGCGAACTCCAAGAAGGCCAGCGCCAAACAGCCGCCACTCGAAGCCAGTATCGGGAACTCGAGGCCGAGTTCCTCGCGACCGATGCCGGACTGCGTGAGCTGCGCGACGAGGTGTCGGCCATGGCGCGCCTCATGGGGCTCGCGAGCACCGAGCGCGGCGAGAAGTTGCAGCTCCGTCTCGCCCAGTTGCATGAAGAGTCCGTGCGATTCGCGGAAACCCTGCGGGTGGCGGGGGCTCCCGATTCGCAGGCACTTCTGAAGAGCCTCGACGCCCTGGCTCAACGTCTACAGGGCGCCGAGCAGACCGTGGTCGAGCGCGACGGCTGGATCGCGCTGTTGCTCGAAGAAGTGCAGAAGCGGCGCGTGTTTCCGCGCAAGTTGCTCGCCCACGAACAGGCCCTGCTCGATCGGGCGGCTCGCAAGCCGTGAAGATCCTGCTCGTGGTGCACCAGTTTCTGCCGCGCCACATCACTGGCACCGAGCAGTACGTGCGGGCTCTGGCGCGCAGCATGCGGGCCCGCGGCATCGATGCTCGGGTGCTCGCCTACGAGCCGCTCGTTCAGTTCGACAGCCCCGAACGTCTGTTCATCGAGCGCGACGAGGAGCTCGAAGGGGTGCCCGTGCGCCGCATCGGCGTGCACCACCGGCAGTCGCCCAACCCAGAGCTGCGCGATTACGAGAACCCTTTGGCCGGGCGCTTGCTTGCCCGTTGCCTCGACGAGACCGCCTTCGATCTCGTGCACGTGTTCCATCCTCGCAATCTCGGCAGCGCCGCGATCGAGGAGCCTCGCCTGCGCTCGATTCCGGTCGTCGTGCACCTGATGGACTTCTGGTGGATCTGCCCGAACTACCTGCTGTGGCGGCGCGATGGCAGCCTGTGCGATGGACCGCCCGAGGGCGGAGCCGGCTGCATTCCGTGCCTCGATCCACGACTCGACGCGGCGATTGGCGAACGCCGCATCGCGACGGAAACGCGTTCGATAGGCAGTTTGCCGACGCCGCCGGGCAACCAAGGTTCTTCGTCCGTGCGTCAGGCGCACGCGCTGCTCGGCCGCGAGGAACGCCTGATGTCGCTGTTGGCGAAGGCGGACAGGGTCGTGGCACCTTCCCGGTTCCTCGCGAGCATCTACGAACGACACGGTCTGCCGGCCGAGAAGGTCGTGCACCTCGCCTATGGGCTCGATCCGGAGCGGTTCGCTGCCATGCCACCCCGCAAGGCTGTGCCTGGCCGACCGCAGCTCGACATCGGCTACGTCGGCTCGATCTCGCGGCACAAGGGCGTGCACGTGCTGCTCGAAGCGCTGCAGCACGTCGAGGCGGCCGATGTGCGCGTGCATCTGCACGGCAGCCGCGACTCGCAGCCAGGCTTCTCGGAGGCGCTCGTCGACGGCATTGCCGATGCTCGCGTGACGTTCCACGGCGCGTTTGCGCCGGCGCAACTCGGCAGCGTGCTCGCCGGTCTCGACCTGCTCGTGGTGCCGTCGCTCTGGTACGAGAACACACCGTTCTCCGTGCTCGAGGCACTCAACGTGGGCGTGCCCGTCGTCGCCTCGAACCTCGGCGGCATTGCGGAGGTCGTGGTCGAAGGCGTGAGCGGCCTTCTGTTTCCGGCCGGTGATGCGAAGGCGTTGGGCGCGCTGTTGACCGAGCTCGCATCGGCGCCCGAGCGGTTGCTCGAGTTGCGCCCCCCCAAGCCGCCCAGCATCGACGACAACGTGACCCGCCTGGAGCAGGTCTACGGCGAGGTCTTGGCGCAGGCGTCGAACGACGCATGACGAACGCGGGAGCCAGTTCGTGAAGGCCAGCCTCGTCATTCCCACCTGGAACGCGGGCCCGCTGCTCGAGGAAGTGTTGAGCGCCGTCGATGCGCAACCGGGAGCGCACGCTCTCGAACGGGTGGCGATCGACAGTGGCTCGACGGATGGCACCGTCGCCACGTTGCAGCGGCACGGCTTCCGCGTGGCCACGATTCCGCAGCGCGAGTTCAACCACGGCGCCACGCGCGACCTCGGCATCGAGCAGACCGTGGGCGAAGTCGTGCTGTTGCTCACGCAGGATGCGACGCCGGCCGATGCCAACTGGCTGCCTGCCTTGCTGGCCGCCTACGAAAACCCGGCGGTCGACGCTGCGTGGTGCCGACAGATTCCAAGGCCCGACTGCAACCCGCTGTTGCGGCGGCGCATCGAGGGCTGGATGGGGGACCGCACGACGCTGGCCCTGCAGCGGCTGCCGCAGGACAAGACGTTTGCCGACCTCCAGCCGATGGAACGGCTCCGTCTCTCGGCGTTCGACAACGTCGCGAGCAGCGTGCGGCGTTCGAGCTGGGCCAAATACCGGTTCGGCAGGCGGCGCTTCGGCGAGGACATCACGTTCGGCAAGCGCGTCGTCGAAGGCGGCGGCTGCATCGCGTTCGTGCCCGAATCGGCCGTGATCCACAGCCACAAGACGACGCCCAAACAGGAGGGCAAGCGCGTCTACTGCGACCATCAAAACCTGTTCGCGTTATTCGGGCTCTGCGTGATACCGACCCTCGAGCATTGCAAGCGGGCCGTGCGCGACGGCGGCGCGCACTTCCTGAAACAAGTCTCCGAAGAGCAGGGGCTGTCGGCAGAGCAGCGCGCCGAGCTCGAACAGTGGGCGGTGGGTTACGCGAAGTGGACCGCATGGGGGCAGTACCTCGGTGCCAACTACGAACGCCTGCGACGGCGCTGGTTCGGGTTCCTCATGCCGCTCGTCGATCGTCGCATGCACAAGCCTTGAGTCTTGAGGGCCGGCGCATGGTCGGGCATCCACCTTTCTGCTGCTGCACACAGGCACGAACCGGCGCGGTCGGTTCGTCGACAAGAACGGAGCCCCGGTGCGCGGGGGCATCGTGGCGCTGTACGAGTCACACGCTCAGACCCAGGAGCGCAATCTCGGCGGTGGCTTCGTCCCGCTGCCGCCGATGCAGGTCCCGATCGAAGCGGACGGCAGTTTTTGTGGCCAGGGTTGAACGGCTCCTCGGGCGTGCGCCTCTTTGCAGTCGTGGAACTGGCGCCGCAACCCGCCTCTGAACGAACTCGCGCACACAGCACTGCGCGCATCTACCTCGGTGGCCGCTGACGGCACCTTTGTCCTGCAGGTCCCGTTTGGCGAAGCGAACTACACGCTGCGCGCGCGCTCGGGCGGGGCGGCGGGCCTGTTCCTCGACGGGCCCGATGTCAGGATCCAGGTCGACCTCGAAGACGTCGCCGGGATCACGCTGCCCGGTCGCGGTGCGGCGAAGTAGCGCCCGCTGCCGGGATATTTTCCAACCAGTCGGCAAGCCGGGCTTCTTGCGCCAGAATCACGCCGTGCGCCAGTCGCCCCACGACGCGGGAGCGGCCGAGGTCGCAGACGTTCCTGACCCCAATCCCTGAGGAATCCGATGCTCGTCAAAGGTCTCGTGTTCACGGCTCTCGTCGCTTCGGCTCCCATCGCCCTCGTTGCCACGCAGGATCCACGCCCTGGCACTACGGGCACCACGGCCGCGAGCGAATCATCGGCAGCCGCGGATCTGCGGCGCCTCGAAACACAGAACAAGCAGGCCGCGGTCGATCTCGCGGCGGCGCGGCGCGAACTCGCCGCGGCCCGACGCGATCTGCAGAAGCTCGGCGAACAACTCGAGTGCGCCCTCGACGCATTGGACAGCACCGTCGAACCACAGCGCGAACGCAACTGCTCGCCTTCGCGGTCGCGCGCGCTGATGTCGCACTACCAATGGCTGCGCAGCAACGGCCACGAACAGCGCGCGTCGGCGGCCGTGGCCAAGGTCGTCGATCAGCTCGGCGACAACCCGCAGCGCTTGAACAGCGCCGCCAGGGAGCTCATGACCGACAAGGAGACGGCGGGCCAGTTCGACGAGGTGGCGCTGGCCATCTCCGAGCGCATGCAGAAGACCGAGGAACCGCTCGGCCACAACCAACTCGACACCGTGGCGTTCGCTCACTTCTTGAACGGCAAGTTCGAGAGCGCGATCGCCCTGCAGCAGCAGGCGATCGAACGCGGCGGCAACTCGGACGACTACCGCCGCCGTTTGCGCACCTATCAGTCGGCACAGGCCGCCCTCGTCAAGGCTGCGGCCGATGCCTCGTTGCCGGTGGGCACGATGGTGGCGAGCGGCAACGACTGAGCGCCGCTCAGGGTTTCGGGTTCTGCCCACGTTGCCGTCTGCTGCGAGCACGAACACGAGCGGCGTTCGCGGATCCGCGGCCATGCGGGGCACGTCTTGCGCGCGCCTGACGCGACGCTGGGCATCGCCT
Organism: Planctomycetota bacterium; assembly: GCA_039921435.1. Lineage (GTDB taxonomy): Bacteria > Planctomycetota > UBA1135 > UBA1135 > UBA2386 > DASVAL01. Next base: position 9,891 of record JBDSBS010000536.1, read on the forward strand.
ACTTCCTCACCCGCAGCACGCTGGCGACGGCTTCCGCTACCCAGTGGTTCCCTTCGCGCGTCATGTGGCCGGCGAAGTAGCGATGCTGCAGGGTCGGGTCGAGGCGGTTTTGTTCGGCGAAGCGCGTCGCGAGATCGAGGGTCTCGACTCCATGAGCTTCGGCGTGGCGCAGCACGCCGAGTGCCAGTTCGTCTGGCGTAGGGCCCTGCAGCACGAGCAGCAGGCCAACGTTGCGAGCGCGGCACCGAGCAGCGAGGCGCTCCACTAGACGCTTGCCGATTTCGGCTCCCTTGCCGACGAGGTGCGGCACCGACACCTGCTTCTCCTGGCCGAACCACCACTCCGGCGCGACGCCCGCCAGCACGGCGTCGAGCAGCGCGCTGTAGCCGAGTGCGTCCTTCCACGCCTTGGCGGGGTTCGTTCCCGCTGCGTGATCGAGTGGGACGTTTCGCAGCACGAGGCCATCGCCGTCGAGGTCGAACCACGGCACCGGCGTGTAGCGGTGGCGGAACTCGGAGCGCACGAGGTCGTCGGGGATGAAGCTGACGATGAGAGTCGATATGGGGAAGCGTTCGATCATCGCTTCGCCGCGCAGCACCGACTGCACCAAGCTGTAGCCGAAGACGCCCCCGTTCTTGACGGGCTGTGCGAGCGCGCCTTCGAGCTGGGCTGGCCACGTCGCATCGTCGTCGACTTGATCGCCGAACGTGAACGAGTCGCCGACGGCCGCCACGATCTCGCCGCCAGGAGGTGTGCCGCCGTTCCTGCGCATGCCGTCGGCGTCGATGGAGACGAGCGTGCCCCAATGGTTGTCGCGGCTCTCGAAGTTTGGCCGGGGCACGTAGCCGAGCAGCGCATCGCGTTCGGCCGGGTAGTTGCGCGCCATGAGGTCGGTGCGCAGCAGGCGAAAGCTGTCGAACCAAAGCGGGGCGCGCACCGCACGCACCACGACCTCGGCGAGTAGCAGCAGCGCGACGAGCGGCACCAGGGCGAACAAGAAGCGCCGCCAGCGCGGCAGCGCACGCTGGGTTGGGGTCATCGGGACTCCGGTCGTCATCAGGTGCATGGTAGGCAGGGGGCCAACGCATGCGAGGTCGAGTTGCTGGTGCTGGAGCACCGGCCTGCCGGACCCAAGCCGAACGAACTGTCGCGCCGTTTCAGCCGCGACCGCTGCGCAAGATCACGCGGAGGTCTGTGGCACCGGTCGAGAACTGGCTGCCGCCGCCGTGGAAGACGCCGTTGCGCACGCTGTTGCCGAGCAGCTGCCACTCGCCGGCCGGCAGTCCGCGGAACAGGAAGTGTCCCTCGGCATCGCAGTGGCCCGCCACGGTCGTCATCTGCGGGCTCGGCCCCGGGGCGAAGCTGTCGTCGATGCCGCCAGAGCGGGTCAAGGTCACCCATGCGCCTGCCATCGGGTTGCCTTCGAAGTCTTGTACGACGCCTTCCACCGTGCCCGTGAAGGTGATCTGCAGCACAGTGCTCGTCGCATCGGGCTTGACGACTGCCGAGACGAGGCCGTGCACCGATGCCTCGGCAAACACATCGAGCTGGCCCGCGGGCAGTGCGGCGAACGTGAAGCGGCCACCGTGGTCGGCGTAGGTGATCCAGCATGCTTCGTCGCGCAGTCGGGACTGCGGCAGCGCGGCGATGCGCGCGTTCGCCAGAGGCGTGCCGTCGTGGTCCTGCAGTCGGCCCGTGAGTCGGCGCGGTTCGCCGATGCGCACGCGCCCGAGGTCGAGATCGGCGTCTGGCTCGGCGCGCGCGAACGGTTGGTAGACGCCGTCGATGGCGACGAAGCCGAGCACGGCAGGCCGCCGGCAGCCATCGCTCGGGCGAAGAACCTTCTCGATTGCCTGACTCGCACGCGCGCATCAGCACTACTGGATCGTCATCTGCAGACTCGTCGTGGCGCTGGCCGGGGGGTTGCTCATGAGTGGCTCGAGCACGAGCCCGATGTCACGCCGCCCTTTGCTCGGCGATCCAGCCGCGCACGCGCCGATCGAGGAAGAACGGCACGATCGGCAGCAGCGCCGCAGTCACCAGCAGCCACACGCGACTCTTCGGCCAACCCTTCTCGAAGTGCGAGCGCACACAGAACCAGATCAGCAAGAGCCACAAAACGCCGTGGATCATGCCGAACACGCGCACGGCGAGCGGCATGCCCCAGACCCACTTGAGTGGCATGGCCACGCAGAGCAGCACGAGGTACGAGACAGCTTCGCTGAGCGAACACACGCGCGCGATCGGTTGGGGGTCGGCCATCGACGCGGGCATGTTGCACGGCGCGGCTCGTGTGCGCCAGATCGGAGTCGGGCGTCGCGGGCCGCGCTTCGAGCTGTGGGTAGCAGGGTGATTGCAAGTGGGGCATCCCTACACCTGGGGGTAGCATGCGATAGCGATGACGCCAGCCCGACTCCAGATCGACGAACCGCATGCCTTTCTGCAATGGTTGGCGACCGTGCGGCACGCAGGCTACGCATCATTCGACGACGTCTATGTCGCGCAGGTGTTTGCCATCGTCGCGATCGCGGCACTCGCACGCCACGATGGGAGGGAGCGGCTCATCTTGCACCCGGCCAAAGAGTCCGGGGCAGCGCAGTTCGCGCACGCGATTGGCATCGAGGAGGTCATCGAAGGCGGAGTTGGCCGGGAGCCGACGGAGCGCAGTCGCACCGTGACGCTGACTCGGGTAGTGGGCGGTGGTTCGCCGGACGCGATTGCCGACAAGGTCGTCAACCTGTTGCTACCGACGAGACCGCGGTCCGATGCGGCGACACTGTTCTGGTTCGTTCTGAACGAGCTTCTTCGCAACGTCGGTCAGCACAGCCAGGACTCGGCAGGTGGGATCGTCGCGGCTCAGATCAACGATGCGGGCCCCTACCAAGGTGCCCCAGCACTGCAGGTCGTGGTTGCTGACAACGGGATCGGCATCTTCGACGCACTGCGGCAGATGCGATCCGCAGTCAGCACCCCCGCGGAGGCCCTGATT
>JBDSBS010000537.1:0-5894 GCA_039921435.1 Planctomycetota bacterium
CCGCGATGGACGAACGTCGGCTCGAAGTCAGCCACGGTGTGCCGCAGGGTCCGATGAGCTACACGCTGGTCGGCGATCGCATGGTGCTGCAGATCGCCGAGGGTGAGATTCAGCGCGGTTGTGACCAGCGCGAGGCCGCGGTGCGCGACTTCGGGTTCGTGTTGGACGCCGATGGTTGAGGCCCGAGCCCGACGGTCTTCGAAGGCTGCGGGGATGTAGTGGTCTGGCCGACAAACGCGTGGAAGCGCGCTTCGACTCGTTCGCGCAGCGCCACCGAGCGCGCGAAAGCCTCCGTCACGCCGTTCGCCTGCGCCTCGGTCGAACACGACACCAAGTAGTGGAAGAACGGCGCATCGAGCGGCACGTACTCCACGGTCTTCGGGTCGTAGGCGACGACGCCGCGGTGGCCGTGCAGCTTGCTGCGCGCGACCGGCACTTCGTCTTCGATGCCAAAGCTCGGGTGCGGCCGCCGCCGCGGCAGGCGCTGGTCGATCGCCACGAACTCGACCGCTTCCGACGACGGTGCATCGTTGCGCAAGCCCTCGACGGTGCGCACGCGCGCGCCGCTGCCATCGGCCCGCACGCCGGTGAGCACCGCGAGGTCGTTCTCACCGAGGCTCGCCTTCGAGACCGGGTGCTGACTGCCGGTGATCGTCACGATCTGTGCACCGAGCAACGGGTCCCAAGTGCCAAAGCACCCTTCGCTGTATTGCTGCGCCACCGCACCCGTCAGTGCAGGCACGTCGACGAGGTCGGCGATGCGCACCATCGTGGTGAAGAAGCGACGGGCGCCGAGTTCGCGCGAGGCACGCAGCATCGCCGCTGGTCCCGTCGCACGCTGCCACAGCTCGCGCGGTATCGGCTCGCCTTCGACGCGGTGGTTGGTGACCTCGCGCGTGCTCAGATGCGTCGCGATGCGCTGCGCGATCTCGTCGTAGAAGCCCGTGCGACGCGCGGCGTCGATGCGCGGGTAGGCGCCGGCGAGATCGAACAGGTAGGCCGCGCTTGGCTCCTGCTCGCCGACCACCATGACGACGCGCAAGCTCTTGGCCTGCGCCTGCAGCAACCGGCCCAAGCACATCATCGACCCGCCGCGTAGGCCCTGTTCGCGCAGCACCTGCCACGCGTTCGCGGACAACCCGGGGAAATCGAAGTCGGCAGGTGCGGCCGGGTCCTTGGCCAGCGCTGCCTCGAACCGCCGCAGCAGAGTTCGCAGCTGCGGGTCAGGAACCTGTACGAACGTGTAGGTCGCGGGCTTGGCCTCGAGGCCAAAGCGCTTGCGCCCCGTGAACAGCGGTGCGTGCCGCCAAGACACCGGCTCGTGCAGCCGAGCGGTCGTCAAGAACGCGCCGGTCTGGTTGTCGGGCGTCGCGGTCCAGACGTGGCCCCGTTCGCGCATTGCAAGCTCGACGCCGCCCATGACCTCGTCGAGCAATGGGGTCGATGGGCCCGGCACGGCCGCCACGTGCACGGACCGCACGAAGGAATGCTGCGGCGGCGCGTTCTCGAGCGGCTTCACGGCACGCAGCTTAGACGCGGCGCGGAAACCCGGTCAAGGCGAGCGTCGACGACCGTCGAGGCGCAGAGTGCGTACGAGCCAATCGCCGAGGCGAGGCGAGACGGTGTCGGCCCACAGCAGCAGCCGACAATGCCACGGCACGACGACCTCGGGGCTTCGGCGGCGCAGGGCTCGCATCACCGCCTTGGCGACCCTCGCGGCGGGGATCTTGGCCGAGATGCCGGGCACCTCGAGGTCTTCGATCATGGGCGTATCGACGCGGCCCGGAAACACCGTGCAGACGTGCACACCGCGGTCGCGCACGGCCTGTCGCAGGGCCCCAGCGTAGGCGGCCGTCGCCGCCTTGGCCGCTGCGTAGGCGCCATCGTGCGGCATGCCCTTCTTCGCGTCGAACGACGTCATCAGCACGACGTGTCCCGATCGCTGCGAGAGCAAGCGAGGTAGGACCGCGTCGACGAGGTGGAACGATCCCCAGAAGTTGACGGCAAACGCGGCCTCCAGTTCGGTGCGCGTGATCTCGGTGGCGGGCTTGCGCTGGTAGGCGCCGGCGTTGGCAATCACGACGTCGAGGCGGCCCCAAGTCCCTGCGACCTCGTCGACGAGGCGCTGCACGGCAAGCGGGTCCGCGACGTCGCAGACGATGGCGAGCGCCTGGCCGCCAGCATTCCGAACGCAGAGGGCAACTTCGTCGAGCCGCTGCTTCGATCGCGCCGCGAGGGCTACCGCGTAGCCTTCGGCGGCCAGTGCCTCGGCTAACGCCGCACCGATGCCACTCGAGGCACCAGTGACGAGTGCGACGGAACGCGGCGACGGTTCGGAGCGAATGGCGGCGGTGGTCACGACGGCCACGGGCCTTGCAGTATGCTCGCCGCGACGATGGCGCGCGACCTCGTTGGTTCGAATCAGGCACCGCTGTCGCTGCTCGTCAATCCGGCGGCCGGGCGCGGGCGCGGACGACGACAGGGCGAGCAACTCGCCGCCGAACTGCAGCGCGCAGGCCTGTCGTTCTCGTTGCAACAGAGCGAACGGCCTGGGCACCTGCGCGAGCTGGCGGCACGCACCGCAGGCCCGGTCGTCGCAGTGGGCGGCGACGGCACCGTCCACGAAATCGTCGACGGCCTGATACCGCGAGATGGCCGACTCGGACCGCTGGCGATATTGGCGAGTGGCCGTGGCGACGACTTCGCCGCGAGTGCCGGCTTCGGGCCATCGTGCAAGCGCCTCGTGGAACGCCTGGCGGCGCCTTCGTCGCGACTCGTCGACGTCGGGATCGCGGCGATCGACTGCGAACACGGATTGCTGAACCGTCGCTTCGCCAACTATCTGGGCTTCGGCTTCGACGCCGAGGTTGCTCGCGCCGCCGCGAACACACGCCTGCTGCGCGGCAAGTTGCTCTATCTGGTCGCCACGATGCGGGCCCTGTGGCGGCAACGGCTGGTCGACTGCGAAGTGACCTACGAGGGCGCCGGCAAGCAGAGTGGCGAGGCCGCGCACGAGAACGAGAACGCGCCGGTGCTGTTTTGCGCGGCATGCAACGGCTCGCGCGTCGGCGGCGGCTTGCACTTCGCGCCGCAGGCAGCGCTCGATGACGGTCTGCTCGACGTCGTGCGCGTCACTTCTTCGTCGCGTCGCCGCACGGTGTTGCTGCTGGCCAAGCTCATGCGGATCGCCCACCTCGACGATCCGCGAGTTCGGCTCGAACGATGCACCGCCGCGACGATGCACAGCATGCAGCCGATGGCTGTGGCCCTCGACGGCGAGCCCGTCGCGACAAGGGCTCGGTCCGTTCGCGTCAGCATTGCTGCCGAGCGCCTCGAACTGGTCGGGTGGTGAACGCCGTGCAATGCCGCGCCTTCACGCGCGCCGCATCACCGAGCTTCGCTCGTCGAACATCACCGAGCTTCGCTCGTCAGCATCACCGAGCTCCGCCCAAAAGCCTCACCGAGCAATGCTCGTCAGCAACTCGGACCCAGGCATCTGCAGCAGGCCGAGGTCGCGGATCTGGCGCTCGCGCCAAAGCGCTTCGACCCGCTGGGCAGCGTTCTGTTGCAGGCTCTCGACGAGCTTCTGCGCCTTCGGCGAATCCGGACCGTCCTTGGCCCTGGCCTCGTCGAGTTGGTCCTGCAGCTGCACGGCGCGACCGTCGAGTACATCGAACTGCTCGAGCAGAGCGAGCCATTCTTTGACAGCCCGCTGCGGGTCCTTCGCGTAGCGCTGACCGAGCACGTCGCACATGCCCTTGCAGAGATCGCTCGGTGTCTCGTCGCCAGTGAACGCCATGGGGACAGCGCCCGGCGAAGCGAGCAGGAAGAACCGCGGTCGCGCGCTCTTCCACGCGAAGCCATCGAACACGTTGTGCAGCGGGTGCGAAGCCTCGACCACGTGGGCGGGCAAGCGCACGGTGCGAAACCACTTGGTCAAGAGCAGCGCGCGGTCGTTCGGGAAGATCCTGCCTAGCACTTCCTCGTCGGTGTCGCGGCCAGCGATGTCCTCGCGCAGCACGAACAAGGGCCGGTGGTCCTTGCCCTCCCAAAGCAGCTGCAACGCTGCCTGCAACGGCAGTGGGCCATCCGCAGCCGTGGCGGTGCCGGTCCTCAGCGAAGCCACCGGATGGCTCCATTCGATGCGAAGCCGGTCGCGCGAAGTCCCCTGCCGATCGAAGGTCAGTCCTGGGCCTCGACGGCCCGTGCGCCCAGGAACAGAGCCGCGTCCTGCCGGGCCTGCCGGGCCACCAGTCGCCGCCGGCGCGGCTGGTTGATTGGGCGGAGGTGAGGTGGGGGTCGTCGGTCCTGGCGTGGTTGGTGCTGTCGGGCCAGGCGTGGTCGGCGCCGTCGGTCCGTTGATGCTCGGGTTGGGCGGCGGCGGCGGTCCGGGAGGCGGAGTTGACGGCGTGGGCGGAGGCGGCGGTCCGTACGGTGGACACTGCGCCGACAAGGCACTCGGGAAGGCACTGGGGAAGGCAAGCACACACAAGAACCAACCGCTAAGAGAGAGCTTCGCCATTGCTGCTTCGGACCTACTTGGGCGTATCTGAGGAACCTGACTCGGCACACCGGGGAGAATCGGCACACCGATGGGAGAGTGCGGGCTCGGGTGACGCAGAGGTGTGCTCGGCCCGACCCCGCTTCGACTTGGTCGCAGCGCGCGGTGCCGCCAACGACACCGCAAGCCACGCCGGCTGGATTCAGATCATCTGGCCAGTCATTTGGCCAACGCGAGCCGCGGCAGCTTCAACAGGCCCAGATCGCGGATGCGCTTCTCGCGATCCAGCAGCTCGGCGCGCTCTTCCGTGTTGCGCTTGAGGTTCTCGGTCAGCTTTCTGGCCTTCGGTGAGTCGGGGCCATCGTCGGCGCGCACTGCGCTGAGTTGGTCTTCGAGCTCGATGCGCTTGCCGTCAACCACGTCGAATTGGTCGAGCAACTGCAGCCAGTCCTTCACGGCGCGCTGCGGATCCTTCGCGTAGCGCTGGCCGAGAACCTCGTACATGGCCTTCCACAGATCCGTCTGCGTCTGCTCGCCGTCGAACACCACGGCTTTGGCACCCGGGTTCGCGAGCAGGAAGAAATGCGGCAGTCCCTTGTTGACGTGCACGCTGTAGAAGACGTTGTAGAGCGGGTGCCCCGGATCCGACACATGGGCAGGCAGTCGAACCGTGCGAAACCACTTCGCCAAGAGCAGCGTGCGGTCGTTCGTCATCGCGCGACTCAGCAGTGCATTGTCGGTGCCGGTGCACTGCAGGCACTCGCGCAGAACCAACAGCGGGCGCTCGTCATAGGCGTCCCATATCAAGCCCATCGCATCGTCGGCCGGCAGCGGACCGGCGGCGGCGGTGCCTTCGGTTTGGCTCGGTGCGGTTGGGTGCTCCCAGTCGATGCGCAGGCGGTCCTTCGAAGTCTGCTGTCGTTCGAACGTGAGCGGGGTACCGCGTCTTCCAGTCGTTGGGCCAGGTGCGCCGCGCGGCGTGATTGGACCCGAAACCGGCCCCTTTGGTGTCGTCGGATTGCCTGACGAAGGGCCACCGGGTCCGGGCGTAGTCGGGCCCGCTGGGCTCGGCGTCGAGGGCGAACTCGCGGTGGGCGTGCCAGGCGAAGGTCCATCAACCGGTCCGTTGGGAGGTGGCGGCGGCCCCGGCGGCGGCCCCGGCATGTGCGTACACTGGGCCGGAATGGCGATCGAGAGTCCGAGGATGCACACGGCGATCGCGTGCGGAAGTGACAACTTCATGGGCACTAGCTCCTGCCTCGTTGGAGGCGTATCCGGTGTTGGCGACCGTCGGGACCTGTCCCTGAGAACATGCCAATAGATATCGACGCGAGGGTGGTCACTTCCTCCCCCTCTCTTTCCCCACAAAAGCCCGCCACTGCTTCTCGAGGCC
>JBDSBS010000538.1:0-4513 GCA_039921435.1 Planctomycetota bacterium
CGACGCTGACCTTGAGCAATCTCGGTGGCCCGTCGGCGCAGAGTGCGATCAACAGCACGCCCGTGGTCACGAGCCAGACCCTGACGAGCGGGCCGGCGGCGGGTGGCTCGTCGATCATCTTCGTCGGCCAGAAGCTGCTCGGCACGACCGTGACGTTCAACGGCGCGCCGATGACGATCTCGAGTCAGTTCGCCAACGTCATCATCGGCACGACGCCGCCCGGCACACCGGGACCGGCGACCGTCGTCATCGGCAACCCGAACGGCTGCCAGACGACGCGAACGTTCACGTACCTCTGATCGCGGTCGGCAGCCGCGATCAGGCCATCGAGTTGAGGTAGCGCTCGAACGCCTTCGGGTCCTCGCGGAAGTTGCCGTACATCTGCTCACCGGTGGCGTCCGGCAGCAGGTCCTCCTCGCCCTTCTGCAGGGCCGCGACGATCGCGCGGCCGACGTCGGCGGGTGATGTCTTGGGCGTGTCGATTTCCTCGGCCATGTCGGTGTCGATTGGCCCTGGGTAGACGCCCAGCACGTGCGTGCGCTGGCTGGCGAGTTCGCGGCGCAGCGCCTGAGTAAAGCTGTGCAGCGCGGCTTTGCTGGCGGAATAGCTGCCACCGAGCGGGAACGAGAAGTGGCTCGCGACCGAGTTCAGGATGGCGATGGCGCCGCCGCCGTTGTGCTTCAGGACCGGCGCGAAGGCGCGCGTCAAGGCCAGCGGGCCGAAGACGTTGACCTCGAACTCGCGGCGTTGGTCCGCCTCGCTGCCGAGGGCGCCGGCGCCAGTGAACAGACCCGCGTTGTGGATCAGCAGGTTGACGTCCGTGAGCTCCTTCGCGAGCGATTCGGCGCGACCCTTCTGGGTGACGTCGAGCTCGATCACGCGCAGGCGGCCACCGTGGTCGGCGTAGAGCGGGGCCGCGGTCTTGGTGTCGCGCACGGCGACGTAGACCTTCTTGGCGCCTGCAGCGAGAAGCGCGTCGACGATGCCCTTGCCGATGCCGTTCTTGCGGCCGGCACCGGTGATGAGGGTGATGGAGTCCTTGATCTGGAAGTTGCTCATGGGCGGTCCTTGCTTGGAGTCAGGGTTGAGAAGTTTGGTCAAAGAAGTTCGTGGCTCGAGCCGTTCATGAACGATCGGTCAATAATTGGAGAGGCTTGGTCTCGTGTGTTGGATGGCGGCATCGGGGCAGGGATCAGATGCGCCAGGAATCGAGTAAGTGGTCCAGCGTGGACAAGGCCCGCGCCTCCGAGACGCCGGCACGCCGCAGCGCGGCCAGCCCGTTGATCGATGCGAAGCAGAGGTCGGCGCGCTGCTGATTGTCGGCCGGTCGGATCTCGCCGCGGGCTTCCGCACGTTCCAGTGCGTTCTGAAAGGCGGCGCGTACCCGGCGGATCGCCGATTGCGCACGCTTCTGCAGTCCCGCGTCACCAACCCCGCGATCCCACAGCGTCTTGACCACCAGGCAGCCCGAGCACTTGTGGGTGCCCTGGGCTGCCAGAGCGTCGCGCGCATACCGGCGCAATTGTTCGAGCCCAGCGTCTTCCGCGAACAGCGGCGCGAGCCAGGTCTCGGTGGCTTTGTTGTACCGCTCGAGCACGGTCGCGAAGATCGCTTCCTTGTTGCCGAAGGCGGAATAGAGGCTCTGTCGGCCGAGGCCCGTGGCTGACTCGAGGTCGCTGACAGACACGCCCGCGAAGCCCTTCGCCCAGAATAGGTCCAGACATCGGTCGAGAGCCCTGTGGATGTCGAACTCGCGGCTGCGCCCCATGCAGGGCACGATCGTCAATCAGGACCGATCAGTCAAGAATGATTCTGGGGTACACTGCTCATCGGTTGGCGCTCGGGCGGCATCTGATCACACAGCAGGCGCGGGCAGGGCGAGCGCGGCGTCTGCGGCGTCGAGGGCCGAGTCGGCCCGGACCCGGCGCGATCCGTTCAGCAACTGGTCCAGCTCGACGCGCAACAGCCAATACGAACGCAAGGCCGCGATCTGCGCCCGCCGGGCGTCGACTTCGGCCTGCCGTGCCCGAAGCCGCTCGATCGCGGTGCTCTCGGTACTCGCCCGCTCGATCTCGTCGAGCACGCGTTCGCACAAGGGTACGAGAACCTCGCGATGGAACGACTCCTGCGCGCGGGCCGCATCGAGTGCCACCGTCAATGCTCGTGCACGGGCGCGGATCTCGACGGCGGAAGAAGCGTAGCGCTCCTGCAGACGGCGGAAGGCCGCCAGGGCGGCGGCGTTGCGGGTCTGTCCCTGGTTCCAGATCGGGATCGGCACCGCGATGGCCAGCCCCCCGCGCCAGAATCCGTCGACGACCTCGCGTCCCGCACTGGTGCCGAGCTGAGTATCGGCGAAGAACGAGGTTCCCCGTGCGAGTTCGAGCATCTGGCCGGCCGCCTCGATGCTGCAGCGCTGCGTCTCGAGGTCGAGGCTGCGACCAATCGCTCGGGTCTCGATGCCTTCGACGACTGTGTCGTCGGCTGGGACCGGCGGCAACGTGGCGACGGCTCGCCACTCGGTGCGGTTCGCCCACAGCCCGAGCAGGGCGTTGAGGTCCTCGCGGTGTTGCCTCGACGTCGCTTCCACCGAAGCAACGTCGAGGCGTGCCTGTTCGAGGAACGCGCGCTCGCGAGCGAGATCCAGATCGCTCGTCTCGTTGGCGCCGTGCTGCGCGAGCGCCCGATTATAGGCAGTCTCGGCCGCGCCCAGCGCCGACTGCCGGAGCGCAACGATCTGCTGTGTCGCCTGGTAGCTGTAGAACGCCGCCTGCACTTCCGCCACGAACGCGATGATCGCTCCGGTGACGCGGGCTCGAGTTGCAGCAAAGGTGTGTTCGGCGACCCGCCTACGTGTCGGTGCGGCGAAGATGTCGAGGAAGGGACGCATCACGAAACTCTCGAGCCCAATGCTGCCGTGGTCGGCGATTTGGATGGCGCTCAACAGTTCCGGATTGCGCAAGTGGCTCGCGGCCGCGACTTCGGCCTGCGCGATTCCGAACCGCTCGTAGAGGCCTTGCAGGCGGCGATTGTTCAATAGCGCAATCTGCACCGCCGAACCCACGGTCAGGTCGGTCTGCAATAACGCAGTGACCCTGCCCGCGACGATCTGGTCCTCGGGCGTGCCGAGGTTCCAATGCACGTCGGGCAGATCGCGCTCGGCGAGCGTGCGCTGGATGTAGGGAAAGTCATCGTACTTTGGGACGGCGCAAGCCGAAAGCAGGATGCACGCGCAGCAGAGTCGCGACCCGATCGGCAACGGCATTGTGTCACCTGGAGCCCATCGAAGAACTGGTTTGCTTTGCCATCGGGCGCGTCGCGATGCCGGTCGGCCAGCGAAACCGCAGACGAATCGAATTCTCCAACGGAGTGCCAGGTCCGCGTGGTTCGACGAGGCCCAGGCTGCACACACCGCAGCTGCACGAACCGTCTGTGGTGAGTTCGACGGGATCGGGACGTGCTCTTCGTTCGGTGAAGGAGGACGAATCGTCGAGTTGCGCCTGGTTGGGCGTCCGCGTCGGTGATGCGAGGGGCAGCAATGGCTCGCGCAGTTGCAACCGATCGGGCAGCGCCGGCAGCGGCGCTTCGAGCCCCTGAGGATTTGCCGGGTGATCTAGCGGCAGCGGCGGCAGCGTGAAGGTGCTGACACACCCAGCCGTGAACAACAAACACAGGCTCTCGATGCGGCTCATGAGAATCTCGTCTTTTTTCGGCGGGTCGCCGCGGCGGTTGTGGCGCCGCCGCCGTCCCTTTGATCTTGATAGAACCGATGCCGAGCGCGCCAGCGCCGCGCGCGAATGCGCGGAACCAGGCTATCATCCATCGCTTCCATTCGAAGCCGCCGAGTTTGCCGTGGCTGCGCGGCGTGCTTCGACGTCGCGCGTGGCCTCCTCGAGCCTCACTTCTGCGACCTTCACATCGGCCTCTTCTGCACGAACCCTACGTTCGAAATCGGCCACGTCGATGTTTCGGCACTCGGCTCGGTCGACGCTGGCCACTGCCTCGGCGGCAGCGAGGTCCACGCGCGCCCGCGCCAGTTCGTGGCGCTCCTGCGCTGCACGTAGCTCGTGCTCGGCGACCCGGATCTCCGCCTCACGCACGCGCAGGGCGCACTCTGCAGCATGCACGTCCTGGCGCGCCTGCGTCATGGCCTCGCTTTCGTCTTCGGGCCGGCCCGCGACGGCGAGCTCGCTGCGCACCTTCTCGTGCCGCGCGCGGGCGACCTCCAACTCCTTCTCTGCGACGACGTGGTTGCCCTTCGCTTCGGAAATCTTGCGCTTGGCAACCGCGACTGAGTCGCTGGCCTCGTCCGCAGCGCTGCGGGCCTTGGCCACGTCGTTGCGCTTGTTCGCGTCTGCGTACTGCAGCAGCGAGGCATCGACACGTTCGCCAACTGGTCGCATGGTGTGGCACGCTGACAGCGACAGAGTCGAGAGCAACAAGGGAATCGTGAGCTTCTTCATAATGTGGGGACCTGACAACAAGTGGATCGCCACGATGGAGCAATCGGCGTACC
>JBDSBS010000539.1:0-3957 GCA_039921435.1 Planctomycetota bacterium
CACCGACCACCCGCCGATCCCGCTCGACGCGATGCTCGATTTCACTGCCAACGCCGAGGTCGCTGGCCGCAAGTTCGACGGCGTCGACCTGTTCTTGTGCGCGCCGCACACGAGCATCGACGCGAGCGACGACGAACTGCGCGCCCTGGCCGACAAGGTCAGCCAGCGCGGCCTCGTCATCGGCTCGCTCGTGGCACCGGTGTGGCCATCTACGGGCGGTGGTTCGGCGATGGGCACCGAGGCCGAACGCACGGCGTTCCTGACTCAGGTGAAGAAGGCGTGCAAGATCGCCGCCAAGCTGCGCGAGCTCGGCATCCGACGCTACGGCATCGTGCGCATCGATTCCGCGTGCGGCGTCGGCGACTGGAGCCAGAACCCGGCCGCGCACCAGAAGGCGATCGCGGCGACGTTCCGGGCCGCGGCCGACATCGCCAAGGACCACGGTGAACGGCTCGCGGCCGAAGGTGAAATCTGCTGGGGCGGCATGCACAGCTGGAAGCGCATGGTCGAACTGCTCGAGATGACCGACCGGCGCGGTGTGCTTGGCTTCCAGGCCGACATGGCGCACACACTGCTCTACACGCTGGGCTACAACGCACCCGAGGATCGGCTGCTGCCCGAGGGCTACGACTGGAAGGATCGTTCGGTGCTCGACGCGGCCTACACGAAGTTGACCGCGGCACTGCGGCCGTGGACGTTCGACTTCCACGTCGCGCAGAACGACGCCACGGTGTTCGGCTCGGGGTCGCACGACAAGACGGGTCGCCACTGCCTGCCCAAGGACCAGAACGGCAAGCTCGACATCACCCACCACGCGGGGTTCTGGCTGCGCGATACGAAGGGCCAGCCGACGCGCGCGGTGCACCACCTGTGTTGGGACGGCTGCATGTTCCCGAACCAGGTCATGGAGACGCAGCAGACCTGGAACGACATCCTCGCCGCCATGCTGGCCGTGCGCGACGCGCACGGCTGGTCCTGAGCACCCCCGCAACGAGACCTGGCATGCAGAAGAAACCCTGGAACGTCGGCCTCATCGGCTGTGGCTTCATGGGCCGCGCCCACAGCAACGCCTACCGCAAGGTCTCGAACTTCTTCGACCTGCCACTGCAGCCCGTGCTCAAGGCGGTGTGTGCGCGCACGCCGGCCGACGTGAGCGCCTTCGCCGAGCGCTGGGGCTACGCGTCGACCGAGACCGACTGGCGCCGCCTCGTCGAGCGCAAGGACATCGACGCGATCGACATCTGCACGCCCAACGACACGCACCGCGAGATCGCGCTCGCGGCGGCCGCGGCCGGCAAGGCGATCCTGTGCGAGAAGCCGCTGGCGCGCACGGCTGCCGAAGGTGCTGAGATGGTAGCCGCGGTCGAGCGCGCCAAGGTCCCCAACATCGTCTGGTACAACTACCGACGCGTGCCGGCCGTGACGATGGCCAAGCAGCTCGTCGACTCGGGCAAGCTTGGCAAGATCTTCCACTACCGCGCCGTGTTCCTGCAGGACTGGACGATCAGCGCCGAACTGCCGCAAGGTGGCGCTGGTTTGTGGCGTCTCGACAAGCAGGTCGCCGGCAGCGGCGTCACCGGGGACCTGCTCGCGCACTGCATCGACACCGCGATCTGGCTCAATGGCGGCATCGGTTCCGTGACGGCGATGACGGAGACGTTCGTCAAGCAGCGCAAGCACAACCTGACGGGCAAGGTCGAGAAGGTCTCGATCGACGATGCCTGCGCCTTCCTCGCCCGCTTTCAGAACGGCTCGCTGGGCACGTTCGAGTCGACGCGCTACGCGCGCGGTCACAAGGCCCTCTACACGTTCGAGATGAACGGCGAACACGGCTCGGTGCGCTGGGACCTGCACGACCTGCACCGGCTCGAGTACTTCGACCACAAGGACGAGTCGACGCTGCGCGGCTGGCGTTCGATCCACGTCACCGACCGCGAGATGCCCTACATGAGCCACTGGTGGGTGCCGGGCCTGCAGATCGGCTACGAACATTCGTTCGTGCATCAGGTCGCCGACTTCTTGCAGGGTCTCGGCAAGGGCCAGGCCGTCGAACCGACGTTCCGCGAGGCGCAGCGCACGCAGCAGGTCTGCGACGCCGTGCTGCAATCGGCCGACACGCGGCAGTGGGTCGACATCGCCCGTGAGTGAACGATGAGTGCTTCCACCGCCGCACTGCGCCTCGTCGGCACCGAAGCGATCGATCCAAGCATCGGCTCGGCGACCCGCAACCTCGCCATCGAAGACGTGCTCATCGGCGATCCGGGCCCGGGCGAAGTGCTCGTCGAACCGCTGTTCGCCGGCGTCTGTGGCTCCGACAACAGCGCCTGCCTCGGCAAGGCCAACTTCGCTTGGGTGCAACGACCCCGCACGCTGGGCCACGAGTTCAGCGCGCGCATCGTCGCGTTCGGGCCCGGCGCCGAAGGCCACGCGGGCCTGCGCCAAGGTGACATCGTCTGCGGCCTCGCGATGCGCGGCTGTCGCGACCCACGCTGCCGCGGCTGCCGGCGCGGCCGGTGGAACTACTGCCGGCGCAAGCGCATCATCGGCTTCCACCGCGACGGCGCGCTGGCCCAACGCGCGATCCTCGAAGTCGACCGCTGTGTACCGCTGCGGCCCGGCATCACGCCGCTGCAAGCGGCACTCATCGAACCGTTGTCGGTCGTGGCCCAGGGCGTGCTGCGCAAGTGCGGCATCCAGCCCGGCATGGACGTGGTGGTTTCGGGCTGCGGCATCATGGGCCTGATGGCGGCCGAACTCGCACGCGCGGCCGGCGGGCGCGTCGCGATCACCGGCATCGAACGCGATCGCGCGGTGCGGCTCGAACTGGCCCAGCAGCGCGGCTTCGTGCCGATCGTCGTGACCGCCGACGAGCCGCTGCACGAACGCCTGCGCCGCGGCGTCGAAGCGCTCGACGGCACGCGCTTTGGCGACGACTTCGACGACGGTCTGGTCGACGTGCTCATCGAGTGTTCGGGTGCACCACAAGCACTCGCGACCGCCGGACTCGCGGTGCAGCCCGAAGGCACACTCTGCACGATCGCTACGTACCCGTGCGACGTCGCCTTCGGCGCCACCGCGTTCACGCGTTCGGGGCAATCGATGCAGGGCGTGATGGGCAGCAGCCACGAAGACTACGACCACGCGCAGTTGCTGCTGCAGCGCGGTGTGCTGCCAGTCGAGCTCTACACACAGGTCTACGCGTTCGAGAACGCCATGACAGCGATGGCGGATTCGATCGCGGCGCGCACGCCCAAGGCCGTCGTGCAGGTCCAGTCGGCATGAACGACGTCACCGTGCTCGTGCTGGGCGGCACGGGCTGCATCGGTGCCGTCACCGTGCGCGATCTGCTCGGCGCCGGCGTCGGCCGCGTCGTCGTCGCATCGCGCGCCGGCACGCCGGGCCTGCTGTCGCTGTGGTTGCCAGGGCCGCTCGACGCCCGCGTGGTGCTGGCCGCCGCGGACCTCGGTGAGCCGCAGACCATCGAGCACCTTGTGCGCGCGCACCGACCGACGCACGTCGTGCACCTTGGCGGTCTGCAGAGTCCCGACTGCGACGCCAACCCCGCGCGCGGCCTCGCCGTCAACGTCGGCGGTACGCAGGTGCTGCTCGAGGCGATCGAACGGCAGGCGGTGCCCGTGCAGCGGTTCGTGTTCGCCAGCTCAGCCGCCGTTTATGGGGCACGTTCGTTCTATCCCGGGATGGTCGTGCACGAGAACGAAGCGCTGCAGCCACCAAATCGCTACGGCATCTGGAAACTCGCCGGCGAACACCTGTGCCGATTGTTCGCGCAGCGCTGTGGCGTGCCGACGATCTGCCTGCGGCTCAACACGACCTACGGCAAGGGGCGCGACCGCGGCCGCACGGCGGCGCCGACGACGGCGATGAAGCACGTCGCCGGGGGAGCCGCGCGCGGGGTCGTGCAGCCGTTCGCGATGCCGTACCGCGGCCGCGAGAACT
>JBDSBS010000540.1:0-3567 GCA_039921435.1 Planctomycetota bacterium
CTCCAGTACGAGGCCAGATCCTGGACGGAATCTCGGCAGCTGGCTGACCACGGACGCGACATGGCGCTTCCACCAACTCGCACCACGACGCACGCAAACGAACGCGTGCCGAGCAAACAACCCACCACCACGCAACTCCTGCAGTTCCGAACAATCGCTTGATTGCGCCGCATCGGCGGCGTCATCGCCATCCGCACCCCCATCGCTGAGGTCCTCGTCGTCTCCCGGGTCGCCACTACCGCCGCCGCGTTCGCCAACCGCGTCGATCAGGCGCAGTTCCGCGTCCTTCGGCACCGCCGCCACGAGCAAGTCCATTGCTTCGGCGCGGAAGGAATCGCTCGTGCCGGTCACCACGGTAAGCGCCGGCAGTCCACGGTCGATCCACTTGCGCAGACGCGTCAGTTCGATTTCGGGGTGCGGGGCAGCCATCAGTGAAGGAAGGGCAGAACGTAGAGGTCCAGGCAACCGGCGAGCAACATCACGATGGCGATCGCGCCATTGGCCGTGAAAAACGCCATCCGGATGCGTGACAGGTCGTCGGGCCGCAGCAGGCGATGCTGCCAGACCAGCAACGCGAGGGCGAGTCCCACACCGACTTGGAAGCCTTTGCCAAGTGGCACGAGCACGCCAAACGCCGCGAACGCCGACACCGCGGCGATGTACAACGCGCGGCTGCACCACATCGCCCGCCTCGCCCCAAAGCGCGCCGGGATCGAGTGCAGACCGCGCTCGCGATCGAAGATTTCGTCTTGACAGGCATAGAGCACATCGAAGCCCGCAACCCAGGCCGCGACGCCGCAACCCAACACGAAGGGAGCCCAAAGCCGCGTTCCAAAATGGCCATCGACAGCAAACCAGGCCGCCAGCGGTGACAAGCCGAGCGCCACGCCGAGCCACAGATGGCACAGGAACGAGAAGCGCTTGACGTGGCTGTAGGCGAGCAGCCAGCCCAGCGTGGGGACGCCGAGCCAAAGGCACATCGGCGACAGTAGCCAGCAGAACAACAGGAACAGTGCGCCTGCGGCGACCGTGAGTAGCAACGCCTCGCGCGGCGAAACGACGCCGCGCGGGATCTCGCGCGCCGCGGTGCGCGGATTGGCGCGATCTTGTTCGCGGTCCGCATGGCGGTTGTAGGCCATCGCGGCGGTGCGGGCGGCAACGACCGCGGCTGTGACGAGCAACAGTGTATCGATCGGCGGTTTGCCTGCCGTCGCCGCGAGCAAGGAGAGCAAGGCGAAGGGCAGCGCGAACACCGAATGCGAGAGCTTCACGAGCGACGCGAAGGAACGCACCCGATCCGCGAGCAGGGCCGGGGCCGACATCACACTTCGCCCTCATCCCAAGGAGTCACTGGCCCAGGAGTTACTGGCCCAGGCGACGCTGGCCCCTGCGAACCTGGCGGTTGCTCCGGCGTCTGCCAGCGCCGCACCAGTTCGTGTGGCACTCGCAGGCGATCGAGAATCTTCCCCACGACAAAGTCGACGAGATCCTGCACGCACTGCGGCCGGTGGTAGAAGCCAGGCATCGCAGGCAACACGATGGCACCCAGACGCGCGAGGTCGAGCATGTTTTGCAAGTGCACGACGGACAGTGGTGTCTCGCGCGGCACGACGACGAGCGGCCGGCCTTCCTTCAACGCCACGTCGGCTGCGCGTTCGACGAGGTTGCTCGAGAAGCCGTGGGCCACTCGCGCCAGCGTGCCCATGCTGCACGGCACGATGATGGTCGCGGCGATCCCGGCACTGCCGGATGCCGGTGCAGCCTCGACTGCGTCGAGCGGGTGCACCCGTAGACCAGCCTGCAACTCGACCGCGAACAGGCCAGCTAGATCCGGCCTCTCGGCATCGACGAGCAAACCGGCCTCGTGCCGGAGCACGCGCAGCGCTGCGCCCGTCGCGCACAGATGCACTTCGTATCCACCTCGCAGCAGCACCTCGACCAGGCGCAGACCGTAGGCGATGCCACTGCCGCCCGAGAAACAGACCGCAAAGCTCGCGCTCTCGCTGGGCCCGGGTGGGGCAACCGATCGGGTTCCGCCGGCGTCACTGTTCATCGCTGGCCAGGTAGAAATAGAGGTTGTAGACAGTGTGCGTGTAGACACAGACGCCGTAGCCGCGCGCCCACATCAACAACCCGAGCAACACCCCGGCCATGGCCCTGAAGACGAAGCGAGTGCGATCGTAGGGCTCGCCGCAGAGGTGGTGGAACCACGAGAAGGTCAGCGCACTCGCGACCACGGCGAACGCGCCGACGATCCAGAGCGGCAATGACCACGCCCGGATGGCGCGCACCCCTATCCACACCAGCGCGGACATCAAACCGAGTCGGAAGACCAGTTCTTCGAAGATGCCGGCCCCCAAAGAGCCGACCAGGTTGGACGCGAGCGACGCGCCCGTCGGCGCGGCTTCGAGCAGACGCGTCGCCGAAGAAGTCAGCGCCGCCGCGATGGGACCGAGCATGAGTCCGTAGACGGTGCCTTCCAGCGCCAGAACCGCAGCTACCCTGAGCCACGGGATCTGACGGCGCACCACCGAGAGAGCTGCAAACAACAACAACACGACGAAGCCCGCACGCAGGATCCACATGCCGTGCCAACCCAGGCGATCGACCTCGCGCAGCAACAGCTGTTCGGCGCCATTGCGATCCGCTGGCGTCAGTAGCATCCGGAATACCTCGTAGAGCAGCCACAGCGGCATCACGGCGAACATGCCAACGGCGGGGTCGCGAGACCAGTCGACGTATCCGCCCGGCCCGATCGCGCTCGCCTGTTCCGTTTCAGCGGCCTTGGACTTCGCCACGGTAGAGTGCGGCGATGCCGCCAGTCAGAAGGCGCATCCGCGGCGCGTGCAGGCCAGCAGCCCGCATCAGCGCCAGGAACTCGTCGCGCTCGGGGAAGACCATGACCGAGTCGTGAAGATAGCGATAGGCACCGTTCTTGGTGCCGGAGATCCAGCCGCCCAGGCGCGGCAGCACACGGCGGAAGTAGAAGCGATATACAGGTCCGAACAGGGCCACACGGGGCTTGCAGAACTCGAGCACGACGACGCGCCCCCCGGGTCGCACGACGCGAACCATCTCGCGCAGGGCGGCAAGCGGCTCCGATACGTTGCGGATGCCGAACGCCACCGTCACGAAGTCGAACGTTGCATCGGGGAACGGTAGCAACTGGGCATCGGCAGCGAGGAACCGGGGATGAGTCGCGGTCGTACCGCGGTCTGCACGGGCGCACTTGGCCTCGGCCCGCAACAGCATCGGCGCGCAGAAATCTGCACCGACGACGCTCGCTCCAGCCCTATGTAGCGCAAGCGCGAGATCCCCCGTGCCGGCACACACATCCAGCCCCCGTTCGCCAGCGCGCACACCGGTCAAGCGCACGGCCTGGCGACGCCACCAGCGGTCAAGGCCAAACGAAAGCGCGCGGTTGGCGCGGTCGTAGCCTGGAGCCACCTCCGCGAACATGCGCTGGATCGTCGTGCCATCCGGCATGTGGGGATTCTGGAGCCAGGAGCCGTCAAGCTCAACCCAACGGGAGGAGAAGCACTGGGCGCCGGCATCGACAGAAACGTC
>JBDSBS010000541.1:0-7539 GCA_039921435.1 Planctomycetota bacterium
GCGTGCGCGTGCACGCCTCGGGGGGTGAAGACCTCGTGACCGGGGCCTCGATCCTGATCGACCCCGCCAACCAGCTGGCGGCGCAAGGGAGCAGCGTCAAGGACGCGGGCCTTGGCAATCCGACGCGCGCCTTGTTCGTGGCTCCGCCTGGCGATGGCATGCTGAACTGGGCCCGCGCCGATTTCGTGCGCAAGGTCTCGACCCAGACCTTCGGCTTCTTCGACACGCTCAATCCACAGCGCTTCCAGTTGGCCAACTTCACGAGCGGCACCGTGGAAGCTGGGCCCGGCTTCCCGGACCTGGCGCAATTCAACAGCGCAGCCCTGCGCATCAGCGACCTCGTCGTGCAGTTGGATCCGCCACAAGCGCGGCAACCGGCTGGCACCTCGGTCGTGGTCGAGGTCCGTGGTGCGGAGACCTTCGCCAACTCGGGCGCTCTCTACAATCCGACGTTCACGGGCTTCAACAATGAGCCCGCGCCCGGCCCTCAGAACGCTTCCGATGCTTTCGTTACGCGCGGCAATCTGTTGAACCCGAACTACGCCTGCGAGGCGTACCGGTATTCGTTGCCGAACTACTCCGTGACGCCCGGTGCGCCCGGCGACACGCCGCGAGTCTCGGCGACAGGGCTGACGCGCTACGTCACTGAGGATCAGGTGGCCCTGATTCGGTCGGCGGCCACCGGCTTGCTGCCGCGGTACCTGAACCTGCGTCTCGTCATGACGAACAACGTCGACGTGACCCCGGGAATCTCGCCGTCGTTGCGCAGCATGAGCGTGGTGTACCGGATGCAGTAGTTTCCTTCGCCGGAGCCCGAATCCTGGGAACGGGGTAGTCGGTTAGCTCCTCCGGTAGGCCATGTCGGCCATGTCGCGAAGCTGCGCAGGAGACAGCTCCCTGCCTGCCTAGCAGTGACGCGTTCTCGTCCGCGTTTGACTACGCAGTCGCGGTGTCCCGCCCAAGGCCCAGGACAAGCCCGGTGCTCACGCGGGAGGAGCTAACCGTCCACCCCCTTTCCTGGGATTCTCGCGCTGCAGCCTGGTCGCGTTCCGCCGCAGGCAGCCGTTCGCTGTTGCAGCCCGTGCTGCTTCTGTCGAGCGGAGGGCGCGCGATCAGAACCCTGGAGTGGCGAGCCGGTGGTCGCGTCGTAGAGCCCACGGTGAACGGGCTGCGGCGTGCGCCCAGGCACGCCGCCGCGTAGGATCCGACTCGACGGAACGTATGCACGCTACTCCCCGAACCTGCTTCGCCATGGCCTGTGCGCTCGTCGGCGCCGCCTGCGGGGGTGGCAGGCGCACCCCGCCGCCGTTCGAGATCGTCCGCACCTCACCGAGTCTGGCGGACGCCAGCGAGCCGGTGCTGCTTAACGATTCCATCACTCTGTATTTTTCGGACGCGATCCATCCGCTGAGCGTGACGTCGGACTCGGTCACGCTCGTCGACGGGAACGGCCATCAAGTGCCCGGCACGCTGCGAGTCGGGTCCAACTGGGTGACGTTCGTGCCAGACCCACCCCTGTCGCCAACATTGACGGACGGGTCCTTCCAGCCGGGGGCTACCTACCGGTTGTTCGTGGCGGGTTACCCTCGTCACGATGCTGTGCGGGCGGCCGACGGTCGTCGGTTGGCGGCGGCGGCAGCCTTCGAGGTGCACGTCGCGTCTCTCGACCAGCGACCGCTCGGATTGCCGGCGCCACTTCGCCCGACTTCGATCGACATGCCATTCTTGTTGAGGCGATCTGAGGCGCCGCAGTCGCTGCCGGCCGATGCGCCCCGCCTGCGACTGCACTTCACGCTCCCCGTCTTGCCGACATCGGTTGCCGTCGAGTCGTTCGAGATCCTGTTGCTGAGCAACATCAAGGAGGCTCTGATTCCGCGCAGCGTGCGCGTGGTGACGTCGCGTTTCGACGAGATTCCGGGGAGCTCGGTCGAGATCGACCTCGGCGTGCCTCCTCAGCGGCGCCACGTCGATGGTCCGTCGCCGTTGCAGCCTGGCGACTACATCAGCGTAGGCCTGCGTAAGGACGCGAGGGCTGTGACCGATTATGCGGGCAATCGCGACCTGCGGGCGGACCCCCAGGTCTGGAGTGTCGTTGCTGGGTCGGCGGTTGCCCTCATGGACTGGCCGTCTGACGAGACGTGTCTCCCAGCCGAGGATCCGATCTTGCCGTGCTTCGAGGTGATGTCGGGTCGGATCCGTCCGCGTGTTCGCACCGAAGCTGGTGACGGCTGCCTCGGCGTGTTTCGGCCAAAGCGCAACACCGTCTTGCGTCCCGGAGAACCCTTCGACCGCGGCGACGGCCAGCGTGTCGTCAGCCAGGCGGGCGTGTTCCCGTTCTTGGCCGTGGACAGTCCGCCCGACGTGGTCGTGGTCGTCGACGCGACGGGTGGCCCGGTGCAGCTGCTCGCGTGCGGTGACATTCGCCTGGCCGGTGTGCTCGAACTCCGCGGGCCGAGCGTGCCACTGCAGCTCCGGCGCTACGAAACCGAGACCGCAGCGGTCCGCCATCTCGTCGAGGCAGCACCCGTCGTCTTGCTCGCGGCTGGGGACATTCACGTGCGGGGTGTAGTGCGCACCGAGGCGCCGCACGCTGCAGAAGGGACGGTTTTGACGCTGGCGAGTGCTTCGCGCATCCACCTCGATGGGCAGTTGCCTCACGACACGATCCTTGCTTTCGAATCTGCGGCGATGGGTGCCGTCGAACCCGCTATCCTTGGGCCGCGTGGTCAGACCCACGCGGTGCCGGCGACTTTCACCTACGGATTGGCTCGCGGCGCGGCGTTCACCATCAGCGGTCTGACGACCTGGCGCCAATTGCCCGCAACCCATGATGGGGGGGTCGTGCGGCTGCTCGACGCTGACCCGGCATTGCGAGTCGGATGGCAGAGCGCGCCGGCCGATCCCGTGCGCAAGAACGAACCGGACTTGGGGCTTGGACGAGTCGGTCGGATGCAACGGATTGCGGATCAGGGGAGCATTGCTCCGGGGTCCGGCGCCTACGTGCGCTTCACTCTGGAAGCCATTGTGGATAGCCAGCAGCCCCCGCCCGAACTCGGCGGGTTGCGTCTGCTCGATCGCTGAATCAAGCAGGTGTAGCAGCGGGACCGGCGGCCCTGGACACGGCTGGACTGCTGGACATCCCGGCTGGATTCGGTCCGGCTCAGCCGTATGCTTCGGTGTGCGTGTGGGCGGTTGCGTGTCGTGGGTCAGCACGATGCGTGGCGGTCAACGGGACCGCGTCCCACAGCATCTTGCGTTTCTAGGGTCGCTGCTTTGGGCGATGTCGGCGGATCAGTCATGGGCGAGGCGGTGTTCGAAGTGGGGGCAGCCCTGCTGGGAGCTTGCGTGGGCTCCTTCCTGAACGTCGTCATCTGGCGGCTGCCGCAGGAAGACCCGCGGCGCCGTTCTCTGGGTGGGCGCTCGCATTGCCCACACTGCGGGGCGCTGATCCGCTGGTTCGACAATCTCCCGGTGCTGGCGTGGATCTTCCTGCGGGCCCGGGCGCGGTGCTGCAAGGGCTCCATCTCGATCCGATATCCCACAGTCGAGCTGTTGACGGCAGCGTTGTTCCTTGCGTTGGCCATGTGGCCGCCGTTCGGGCCCGTCTGGGTGCAGCATGGCGACACCATCACGCTCGATGCGGCCGCGGCAGCCGCCTTCGGCCTGCACGCGGTCTTCATCTCGCTGCTCGTCGCGTGCACCTTCATTGACTTCGACACCCAACTGCTGCCCGACGTGCTGACCAAGCCTGGCATGGCGCTGGGTCTGCTCGGTGGGCTGTGGCCGGGTATCGCTGGCGTCATCAGCAGTGACCCCTCGACGTCGGTTGCACTGCGTTCCGTGCTCGCGAGTCTCGTCGGACTGCTGGTTGGCGGGGGCGCAACCTGGCTCATCCGAGCCGTTGGCAGTCGCGTGTTTCGCAAGGAGGCGATGGGGCTCGGGGACGTGAAGTTCCTGGCCATGATCGGCGCCTTCTCAGGCTGGGAAGGTGCCCTGCTGGCGTTGTTCCTCGGCTGCGTGTTCGGCGCCGTGACAGGCGTGGCGATGGCCTTGCGCGGTGGCCTGGGCAAGCAGATTCCGTTCGGGCCGTACCTGGCCCTCGGCGCCCTCACGGCCCTCTTCGGGAGCAAGCCGATTCTCGTGCTCTTGTTCGAGACGTGGCCAGAATGGCAGCGCAGTAACCCGAGTGCGCAGTGGTTCCTGGTCCTCGTGGCCCTACTTTCCTTGTTCGCCCTGTTCGTGCTGGTTCGCAGGGGCAGGCGCGCAGGCTGAATCTCGGTTTCCAAAGTCCTAGACTCGTGTCCAATTCGACTACCAAGTCTCAATGATCCGTTCCGTTCGATTCTGTCAGGGAGGCACCATGTTGTTCCGCAAGACGATCCTCTTTCTCGGCGCTGTGGTCTTGTCGTTGTCGGCAGGCTGCACCACGCGCTATCAGGACATGCTTCGTGAGCGAGACGAGCGCATTCGCGAGCTCAGCGGCGACGTCGCGCGCCTGCGCGGCGAGAACGAAGAGTTCTCACGCCGCGATGTGACGCCCGCGCCAAGCAGTGCGTCGGCACCACGCACCGAGTCCGCCGGTCTCATCGGCGAACTCCAGAACGAGCTCGGCAGCGATGCCGAGGTCAGCTATCGCCGCGGGCGCATCAGCATCGGCGTCGACGACTCGGTCACGTTCGATTCGGGCAGCACCGCGTTGAAGGACTCGTCGCACAAGGTGCTGCGCAACGTGTGCTCCGCGCTGAAGAGCAAGTTCGCCGGACGCCGCATCTACGTCGAAGGTCATACGGACAGCGATCCGCTCCAGAAGACGAAGAACAAGTACCGCAGCAACCGGCATCTTTCGACGGAGCGGGCCGACTCAGTGGCTGCATACCTGATCCAACAAGGTGTGCCGGAGTCCAGCATCGTGGTCGTAGGCTACGGCCAATTCGACCCGAAGGATGCGCGCACGAAGGCCCGCAACCGCCGTGTCGAGATTGTCGTCGGCGAGTCGCTGGGATCGTGACGTCGCGGTTGCGCAGATTCCTGACCGCGGTCGGGTGACCGCGGTCGCGACGGCGCTTCGCTGCTCTGGGCGTCCAAAGGCGCGCGGTCCAAAGGTTGGGTCGTCCCCCCGGATCCCCAGGATCCCCAGGGGCGACTACCGCCTGCCAGGCATCCAGGTATAAGGGCCTCAGTCCCGTTGCCCGGGGTCGTCCGTCGGCACCGCCGTCGGAGTCCCCGCGGCTTCTGGGTTTGCGTTCCGGCGCCTTGGCTCTCGGCGCCATGACCTCCTGGAGTGAACCATGGCTTCTGCTTCGGAAAGAACCCGCAACGTGGCGCTGGTCGGCCACGGCCACACTGGCAAAACGGCCCTGCTCGACGCGATTGCCCACCACTGCAAGCTCACGTCCCGACTCGGCAGCGTCGCCGATGGTACGAGCCTCAGCAACACCGAGGCCGAGGAGAAGGAGCGAAAGCAGACGCTGACGTCGCACCTCTTCCGCATCCCTCTCGGCGACGTGCGCTTCTGCATCTTCGATACGCCGGGTCACCCGGATTTCATCGCCGAGGCGATCGCCGCCATGGACGTCGTCGAGACAATGTGCCTTTGTATCAATGCGACGCAAGGCTTGACGTTCCACGCCCGTCAGCTGTGGCAGATTGCCGGAGCGAGAGGCATCGGGCGAGCGATCGTGGTCACGCACCTCGACCACGACAACACCGACTTCGAGAAGATCACGGCGGATCTGCGCAGTGCCTTCGGCCACGCGGTCGTGCCGGCGACCTATCCGAACACCACCGGTGCTGCCTTCAAGTCCGTGCATGCGGTGACGCACAACGAAGGGCCCGATGCACCGAAGTACCACGACATGATCGAGGAGGACGAGGCTGAGGTCGACGACACCTTGATGGAGCACTACCTCGATCAGGGTCACCTCGCGCCCGACGAGTTCGAGGAGAACCTGCGCCGGGCGATTGCGCGTGGCAAGCTCGTGCCCGTGTTTGCCGTGTGCCCGAACCGCGGGCTCGGCCTCGACCAGATGCTCGAGTTCGTGCAGAGGCACTTCCCGTCGCCGGTCTGCTTCGGCGCGCGCGGCGCTGCAAAACCAGGCAGTGACTCGTACTCGGAGCTGGTCGAGCCCGACGATGGGCCGTTTGCGGCCAAGGTCTGCAAGAGCATCTCGGATCCGTATGTCGGTCGACTGACCTACTTGCGGTGCATGCGCGGCACGCTGCAGAAGGATCAGAGCGTCGTCAACGTGCGCACGGGCAAGGTGAGCAAGGTCGCCCACTTGCTCGAGGTGCATGGCAAGGAGACCAAGGAGATCGCTTCGGTGACCGTCGGCGACTTGTTCGCGGTCAGCAAGATCGAAGAGTGGAGCCTTGGCGACACGGTCACTGCCGAGAGTGCGCCGTTGCAGTTCGAGCGCCCTGCCTATCCGCAGCCGACCTATTCGCGGCACATCTGGCCGAAGGCTCGCGGCGATGAGCAGAAGATCGGTCACGCCGTCGAGAAGCTCGCGGCCGAGGACCCCTCGTTGAACTACACCCGGGACAAGGAGACCGGCGAGTTTCTCGTCACGGGCATGAGTCCGCTCCACCTCGACGTCACGTTCTTGCGCCTGCATCGCAGGCACTCGGTCGACGTCGATCATGGTCCGCCGACGATTCCGTACCGCGAGACCATCACGGCACGTGCCGACGGGCACCACCGGCACAAGAAGCAGACCGGTGGGCGCGGTCAGTTTGCCGAGGTGTACTTGCGGGTGGTGCCGCGAGAACACGGTGCGGGCTTCGAGTATGTCGACTCAGTCGTTGGCGGCTCGATTCCGCGCCAGTTCATCCCCGAAGTCGAAAAGGGCGCGCGGAAATTCCTCGTCAAGGGTGCTCTGGCCGGCTTCCCCATCGTCGATGTGCAGGTCGAGGTCTACGACGGCAAGTATCACGACGTGGACAGCGACCAACTGAGCTTCCAGATCGCTGGCGAACGTGCCTTTCACGACGGCTACATGAAGGCCCGGCCGATCCTGCTCGAACCGATCATGGACGTCGAGATCCACGTGCCCGAGCGCTTCACGGGCGACGTCGCCGGCAACCTGTCCGGCAGCCGCGGGCGGATGTCCGGGATGGAGACCCAGGACGCCATCCAGGTGATCAGTGCCCAGTGCCCTCTGGCGACGATGCTCGACTACTCGACGCATCTGCGTTCGATCACGGCCGGTGAAGGCACGTTCACCATGAAGTTCTCCCACTACGAGGCCGCGCCGCCCAACCTGCAGGCCGAGATCGTGCAGAAGAGGAAGGCGATCGTCGAGCAGCACCACGGCGAGCACAAGTAGGGCTGCCGCGGCTCCGCCCCTCGAGTCTAGGGCGCCCCCCGAGCCTCAGATGCCCGAGTTCGGGCATCTCGAGTCTCAGACTGGGGCCAGCGCGTTGGGTGTTGCACTCTGCGACACCCGCGCCCTTTCATCTCTCCCCGGGTGACGATCTCGCCGGCTGCATAGCGCCGGGCCGCCTCAATGCCGGCACCCGTCCCATCCGATAACTCCGGTG
>JBDSBS010000542.1:0-3289 GCA_039921435.1 Planctomycetota bacterium
CGCGCTCGCGGCGGCAATCAGCGCCCCGCTCGCCGCGGCAGCGAAGGCGGCACTCCATACGGCAGCGAGCGCCGCGGCAGCCGCGCGCCGTATGACGTTCACGTGTCAAGCACTGCTGGACTCGACCATCATGCGTCCCCTCATCTCCATGTGAAGCGCATGGCAGAACCACTGGCAGTAGTACCAGTACACTCCTGCCCGGTCGGCCTTGAAGGTGACGGAGGCCGTCGCCTGCGGCGAGATCTCCATCGCGACGCCATAGTTCGCGATAGTGAAGCCGTGGGTGACGTCTTCGACCTGTTCGAGATTGGTGATATAGACGGTGACCTCGTTGCCTTGCTGCACGGTGAATTCGGTCATGCTGAACACCGGCGCCACCGAGAACATGTAAACACGCACCTTGTTGCCGTCGCGGATCACCTTGGACGCGCTTTCGAGTTCGACGCCATCCACCTTGGCCTGGCGCCGGGCGTCTTCCCACATCGGGTCGTCGCGCTTCCAGATGGCAATCGGGTTCACCTTCGACCGGTGGACGATGGTGGCATCGTGAGGCTCGGCGAAGCTGGGCGAGTCGTGAACCAGCACCATCTGGTCGCCTGAAATATCGACCAGCTGGTCGCACTCGGGCTTGAGCGGGCCAACGTTGAGGAACCGGTCCTTGGAGAACTTGTTCAGCGACAGCAGCCATTTGCCGTCGGCTTCCTTCGTCTCGCCCATGGACGTGTGGTTATGACCCGGTTGGTAGTGGACGTCGAGCTTCTGCACGATCGGGTCGACGTCCTTGCCGTTGAACTTTTCGATGGCCCTGGCGATCGACCATTTGCAGATCTGGCTGTCGATGAAAAGCGTCGTGTAGGCGTTGCCGCGCCCGTCGAACGCCGTGTGCAGCGGCCCGAGACCGAGTTCGGGTTCGGCCACCACCGTGTCGCGCGGCTTGATCCTGTCGTCGAACAGGTCGTCAAAACGACGCACGTCGAACACCGTCGCGGTGGGCGACAGTTTGCCATTGGCGACGACGTGAATCCCGTCAGGGGCGGTGTTGATCCCGTGCGGGCTGTTCGGCACGGGAATGTAGCGTGTCAACCGCGAACCGTGCTTGCCGTCGAGCACGGGCACGCCGCCGATCGTCTTGTACTCGCCATTGGCGACGGCCGCCTCAATGCGCTTGAGATTGAATACGACCACCCAGTCCTGCTCGGCGGCGGTGGTTTCGGCGAGCGTTACGCCTTCCTCGGAGTTGTAGCAGGTCGCAAAGCAGTACTTGCCCTGGTAGTCGCCATCGACATTGTCGAGGTTGCCGTCGACCAGCACCTGCCACGCCACCTTCATCGTCTCGCCGTCGACGGCGGTGAAGACGCACTGGTACGATTTGGTGTCGGCGACCGAACTACCGTCGTTCGGGATCGGCGCGCGGTCTTCGCCGTTGCAGAAGACGTATCCTGTCTTCGGGAACTTCTGCACACGCAACCCGTGCACCGTGTGCTGG
Organism: Planctomycetota bacterium; assembly: GCA_039921435.1. Taxonomy (GTDB): domain Bacteria; phylum Planctomycetota; class UBA1135; order UBA1135; family UBA2386; genus DASVAL01. The sequence goes on from JBDSBS010000542.1 coordinate 1,487, forward strand.
TTGGGCAGCTCGATGATCTTGTCGCACTTCATGACATCGCAACGGATGCGCGCCACACGCGTATTCGCCTTGTCGTTCATGAAGATGTAGCGGCCGTCGTAGGTGCCGTCGGTAAACGACATGTGCGGATGGTGCAGGTCGCCGTTGAGGTAGGTGCCGCCGCGCGACTGCAGGAACTTGCGGGTCTCAGGGGTCAGTCCCTCGGTGAGGATCTTCAAGCTCTCGTTGGTCTGGCCCCACCCGGTCGCGCTGCAGCGGTTGAACACCGGAACGCGCATCATCTCGCGCATCGACGGCAGGCCCACGATGCGCATTTCGCCGCACTGGCCGCTCGAGAAAAACGCGTAGTACTCGTCAAGTTCACCCGGCCCGACATGCGTCTTGGCGATCGACGCGGCGAGTTGCGAGTTCGAAGCCGCCTTCGGTGCCGCCGCAGCAGACGATATCACCGCGGCAGCCGGACTTTCCGCTTTCGGGCTGCAGCCCGCGAGCAATCCTCCGCTGGCGCCCGCTGCCAGGATGACGCCTTTCGCTCCGCCGCCCAGTACAGCCCTGCGGCCTGGATTGACCGTTTTCGAATACTTCGGATACTTCGGATCATGAGTCATGTTGATTCCTCTTACGGTTCGGACGCCATGTCGACCGCTTGTCAAACAGAATCGGCGCGACGGATCGCAATGACCGGCGAGCCCGGCACCAGCCCGGTCGCCATCGGCGCGGGTGCCATGGCAGAGAGTTTTTCCCGTTTCAAACGGCGCTGGATTCGCACCGGACACTTGTGATCGTGGTGATACACCACCTGGCAGTGCAGGCAGGAGATGCATTCGTTGGGGTTGATGTGCCCTTCGGGATGGATCGCCTGGACCGGACACTCCTTGGCGCAGCGCTGGCAGGGGTTGCCGCACTCGCGATAACGTTTCAACCAGTCGAACATCCGCAGGCGCGCAGGGATCGCCAGCGCGGCACCGAGCGGGCAAAGGTAGCGGCAGAAAAAGCGCTCGACGAAAAGGCCTGCAGCGAGCAGTGCCAGTGCGAAGGCGACGAACCACCACTCGCGCATGAAGCGCAGAATGATCGCCGTCTTGAATGGTTCGATCTCCGACGCCACTTCAGCGAAAGCGAGCGACCCCAGGGAGAGGCCGAACAGGCCGAGGAAGATGATGTACTTGAGCGGCACGAGGCGCTCGTGCACGCGCCACGAGATTTTCAACTGGGGCACCTTCAGTGCCCTGGCCACTCGATTGGACAGTTCCTGCAGCGCGCCGAACGGACACAGCCAGCCACAGAACGCTCCCCGTCCCCAGAAAAGCAATGCCACAGCCACCGAGCACCAGAGGAGGAACACCAACGGGTCGAGGAGGAACGACGACCAGCGGAATTCGGAGCGAAGCGCGGTGGTGAAGGTCAGAACGTTGACCACCGACAGCTGCGCCTGCGCGATCCAGCCCAGCCAGAACAGCGTCGTCGCGAGAAACACCAGGCGGACGCGGTTGAAGAGCTTCTCGCGCTTCACGAGGGTGTCCTGGAAGAAAAAAATCAGCGTCAACACGCTCAGCATCACGGCGAGCACACCGATCGAAACCGTTCTGTCGCGCCAGATGCGTTGCCACAGCGGCACCTCGCTGCTGCCCAGCAGCGCATCTTCCGACGCCGTTGCGCCGGCCGCAGCCTGCACCGCGGGTGCAGCCGATGTGCCGCCGGCCGTTGCCGACCCCGCACCCGCGGTGCCCGAAGGGGCACCTCCTGTGGTCTCTGCCGCCGCGGTCAACGGCACCGCAGGGGGGGCCGCGGTCGCGGCAGCCA
>JBDSBS010000543.1:0-2754 GCA_039921435.1 Planctomycetota bacterium
GAGCCGCATCGTCATGCGGAAGAAGCCCTTCAGCTCGCGAAGCCGATGCCGCATGCCGGGCTTGAAGCGCCGCGTCTTCGAGTCGAGCAGAGCCCCCACTCGCGCCACGCGCGCGAAGTAGTTGGCCGGCGTGTAGATGGTCTCGATGACCTTCAGGTAGTCGGCCAGGATCTCGGAGCGAGGTCGGATCGTGACGAAGTTGAGGCCCGCCGTGCACTGGTCGCCTTCGCCCTCGGGCGCCACGTCGAAGTTCTCGTGCAGCCGTCCCGCCGTCGCCAACCGACGCGTCAACTGCGTCGTCGGCAGCGCGGTCAACAGACCGGCCATCGCCACCGGGATATTGGTCGTCTCGATGCAATCGATCAGGCCGCGCGCGACGCTGCCCTTCTCGCTGTCGAAACCCAGAATGAACCCCGCATTGACGAACATGCCGTGCGCGTAGATCTTCTGGATGCTCTCGGCGATCGAACGATGCGTGTTCTGCTTCTTCTGCATCGCGACGAGCGTCGCTTCGTCCGGACTCTCGATGCCGACGAAGATCGCGAAGAAGCCGACCTCCTTCATCTGCTGCATCAGCACGTCGTCGTCGGCGAGGTTGATCGACGCTTCGGTCGTGAACTCGAACGGCCAGCCGTGCTCTTCGAGCCAGACCTTCAGCTCGGGCAAGAACAGCTTCACGAGCTTCTTGTTGCCGATGAAGTTGTCGTCGACGAGGTCGACGTGACCGCGGTAGCCGAGGTCGTAGAGCGTCTGCAGTTCTTTGAGGATCTGCGGCGTGGTCTTGGCGCGCGGTACGCGGCCGAACAACTCGATGATGTCGCAGAACTCGCACTGGAACGGGCAGCCGCGGCACCACTGCACGCCGATGTGGTTGTACTTCGAGAACGTGAGCAGATCGAAGCGCGGCACCGGCGAGATCTGCACGTCCGCCTTCTTGGGATCCTGGTAGATCTTGCGCGCCGTGCCCGCTGCGAAGTCGGCGAGGAACGGCGCCAGCGTGACCTCTGCCTCACCGAGGATCAGGTGGCTCGCCTCGTCGTAGAGGTGTGGGCTCGATGTGGCATCGGGTCCGCCGACCAGCACGGTCTTGCCCTTGCTGCGCGCCAGCGTGATGAGTTCGACCGCGTCGCGCTGCTGCGGCATCATGCCGCCGATCAACACCACGTCGGCCCAGTCGATCACGCTGTCGTCCCATTCGTCGACGTTGCGGTCCACGAGCCGCACTTCCCAATCGGCGGGTAGCATGGCGGCCACCGTGCACAGCCCCAGCGGCGCCGCGGGGTATCGCCCGTCGACGAGCTCGCAGGTCTCGCGGTAATTCCAGAACGACGGTGACCGAAACTCTGGGTTGATCAGGAGTGCGCGCGTCATGCGGGTTTTCCCCGGGTTGGAGCGAGTCTACGCACTCGGGGCTCGAACACCAGCAGACAACGTCGTGCCTCGTCGCGCCCGCCAACCGGCAGCGCGAAGCCGTGGAACGTGCGGGCGGGCAAGCCGTGCAATGCGCCCAGAATGCGCCGCAAAGCCGACAATCGTCGTCGCGATGGTGGGTTCACGCTGGCCGAACTCATCGCCGTCGTCGTCCTGCTCTCGATCGTCGCCTTCGTGGCCAGCAACGTCGTGCTGACCACGGTCGGAGCTTCGGACTCGAGGTCGCGGACCATTGCCGAAAGCCTCACAATGGTCGACCTGATGCTGCGACTGGCCGGCGTCGCCGTGTTGCTGTTCGGCGCCGGCTTCTGGTACATGGTCGAGCTGCACGAAGCCGGCCGTCTGGACCAGTTCCGGCTCGGTCACTTCCTGCCGGCGCTGAACTACTCGCTGTTCTTCGCGGTCTTCGCGGTGCTCGGCTCGCGCGAGGTCAACGCGCGGGTCGCGGTGACCGTCGCGGCACTCGTGTCGTACGCGCTGCTGGCCCTGCACCCTCGACGATCGTCGGCCTGCGTTTCGCCGCCACCGCGGCGCTGCCACTCGCCGTTCTGACGACGGGGATCGTCGTCAACGGCGTCTACGGTGGCGACGTGCAGAGTTACGTCTACCTCGGCCTACTGAGTGTCGTGGTCGCACATCTCACGTATCCGCAACTCGCGAGAGGACACGAAGTGCGCCGCAGCACGCTCGAGCAGCAGCTGGCGCGTGCCGCCGACGATCTGTCACCGCAGGCATGCACGACTCGCGGGACGGTTGCCGATGCACAGGCCCGGCACTGCAGGAGGCCACGGAAGCCTGGCCGAGCATCGCCGCAAGCGACAACGCGCCGTGTCGCACCCGCAAGAACTGGATCACTGCATCGCTTGCGGGCACGGTTGCGGCAAGGGCGCGCACTACTGCCCCGAGTGTGGTACGCCCTGCGCCGGGCCAAGGGTTGCCGCCGCTGCGACGAGGTTCTGCGGTCGCCGGTGCACATGCTCGCACCCACCGAGGGCACCGTTGCCGTGGTCCCCAATTGCATTCGGTGCGGCGAGCAGCACGCCGGCTGATCGCCAAGTCCCGGCGCGGGACTTGGTCGGTCTGTAACTCGATCGCCCACGGTGGCGCTGACGGCCCCGGACCCGACTGACCCGACTCCGGGGTCCGCCGCTTGCCGTGCGACGTGCAACCTGCGTTGCCATCGGCGCCTTGCCCGTCCGTGCGCTTCTCGCAGGCAGGCGACGAACCTCGATCCGACCCGCGACCGCCCCTCCAACGTGGCGCAACGGCGCCCCACCGGCCGGTCAACAATGCTCGGGGAAGATTTGGCGGCATGGCGCGGGC
>JBDSBS010000544.1:0-2820 GCA_039921435.1 Planctomycetota bacterium
ATGCGACGCAGGCGGCGACGGAGGGGCTCAAGGTCCGCCTCAAGGAGGATCTCTTCGACCATCTCGGCACCGAGATCTTGCTCATGCAGGACGCCGACGCGGCGGCCGCCGGAGCCCTCGAGGCCGATCCCGACGATCCCACCGCCGCGATCAGTGGCATGTGCTTCGGCATTTCGCTGCGCGATGGCAAGGCATTTAGCGAGGCGCTCGAGACCGCGCTGCGCTCGCGCGGGCTGCATGCCAGCCGCAAGTCCGAAGACTACGCCGACACCAAGGTCTACTCGATGAAGATCGCGGCCATGCTCGACATCGAGTACGCAGTCACGGACGACCTGCTGCTGCTTGCCATCGGCAAGGGCGAAGCGTCGCGCCGCCACCTGCGCGGCGTGCTCGACGCGCGCGCCGCCAAGTCCGAGACCGACTCCCTGCCGACCGCCGCGCAAGCGCACATGGAGCACCTGCCCGCCGGCTGGAACGGCATCAGCGTCGTCAACATGGCGGCTACACTGCGCAGCTACCGGAAGGTCATCGACATGATGAAAAGCATGGAGGCGGAAATTCCGCCGGAAGTGAGCATGGTCCTCGACGTGCTCACCAGCGTCGGCAGCGACCTGCAACGCCTCGGCATGCAGTCGATGGTCAGCGGCAGCTACACCTCGGCGCGCAAGTTGGCCGCTCGGCTGCGCTGGTAACAGCTCGCCCGTGCGCGAACGCACCGTGGATTGCAGAATCCGCGTGCGTTCGGCGGTTTCTGGCTCTTGGAGGACGTGAGCGCGGCGCACCCGATGCCGCCACCCCAACAGCCATGCGAACAACCACCCTTCTGGCAGCCTTGCTGCCCACCCTCGCCACCGTTCTGCCCGCACAGGGCCCACCGCACCTCGTCGGCCTGACACGCAACCTGCCAGCGCTGCGCCACTACGACCACGCCACGTGCACCGTGCTGGGCCAATGCCCGGTGCCCGGCATGCCGCCATCGACGCTGATGCCCGCGTTCGTCGGTGGCACGGCATGGGATCCCGTGCGATCTGGAGCCTGGGTCAGCAACGGGTTGCTGATCGGCAAAGTGAGCGACACTTGCGTCGTGCAGTGTCCGCCGGCCGTCATTCCGACGCTCGGCCCCAACGCGTTCATCACGGGCCTCGAAGTCGTCGAGGGCATGAACCAGCTGTGGATGATCGACAGCCTCGGCTTCTTGCACTTCTACACCAACACTTGCCCGCCGATGCCCCTCGGCATGTGCAACACGGGCCTGGTGCCCGCCGCGGTGCAGAAGGTCACGACGGGCCTCGCCGTCGACGAGTTGCGGGGCATCGTCTTCATCTCCTACCCGGACTTCGCGACGGGCGCGAACCGTATCGTCGTGTCGGCGCTGGCAGCACCGTGCGCACCGCTGTCGGGTTTCCTCCTGCCGGCGTGCTTCGCCGCGTTTGGCCCGGTGCTCGGCCTCGCCTGTGATTGGGGCACCCAGACTCTCTACGCAACGGACGGCACCAGCACCGTGGGCATGGCCTACGCGTGGGTCGCGCCCAACATCATCCCTGGTCCCGTGACCTGCTGCCCGCCGATCGCCATCGCCGATCCAATGATTGGCCTCGCGATCCGCCCGGGTCGCGCCACGTCCGTCGGCGGCCCGTGCGCCGGCGCACCGTGCCCGCCATGCCCGATGGTGCACACGCTCGCCAACGACCCGAGCCTCGGCAATGCGCAGTTCCGCTTGGCACTCGACCAGGCGCCGGCCAACAGCTTTGCGTGGTGCCTGATCGGCACGGGACCGTGCGCCGCACCCGGCGTCGTCGTGCCACCGTTCTGCGGTCCGATCTACACCATCCCGTACCTCGGCGCGTTGGGCGGCAATGCCACTGGCGGCGGCTTCGCGATCTGCGACGGCGCGACGACGTTCAACCTGCCGCTGCCGATCGCGCCCGGCCTCGCGGGTCAGGTGTTCAGCTCGCAGTGCATCGGCCTGTGCTTTGGCGGTGGCGCCTTCGGCTGGACGATGAGCAACTGCCTGAGCTGGCAGCTCCAGGGCAACTGACGCCAAGGTGTTCGCCGCTGAGCGTGGCCGCTCGAGCTCGCGACACGCCTCCGGTGGCACTTCGAAGACCAGCGCTTCGCGGCCGGCGCGTTGGATCCGGCCCTGCATGGCCACCCGGCGCTCACGCTGCACACGCAGCTCGCCGTCGGCATCCGTTCGACCCGACACGAAGTCCTGATCGAAGTCGATCAGCACCTCAACCACCAGCACTTCGCCGTCGACGGTCGGTGTCAGCGTGAATCGACCGCTGCCGTCCGTCTCCCCGATACCGCAGTCGGCACCCGTCGACATCGATGCTTGCGCGCGCTTCATCGCGATCCTCGACGATCTGCGTGATCGCAGCGCGTGCGATTCCCGCCAGCACCGATCCCAAGCCGCTGAGCAGACCGCGGAACCCGCCGGTGTGAACTCCTCCGCACCGATGCCCTCGACCATCTTGCTGAGTTCTTGCTCGAATTTGCACGTCAGCCGCCCACGAGTTCACAGGTGGAGGTCGAGGAGTGCGGAGTGTTGCCGCGTGTAATTGCGTCTTCGATAGGGATCTACGGCGTGGGAGCGACTCCTTGGCCAACTCCGCTTTCTTGCCCGAATCAAAACCTACACCCGGCGGCCCGCTTGTTGTGAGGAACTACCCCAGGACATCGAAGCCCCGACCAACGAGCGACGGCTGTGTCGTCCTGACCCCCCGAAACCAACCAAACCGATGCACACCTCTTCCAATCTGCGCGCGTCGCTCCTGTTCGGCGCGCCGATGGTGTCCGCCCTGATACTCGCCGGCTGCC
>JBDSBS010000545.1:0-3858 GCA_039921435.1 Planctomycetota bacterium
GGTCACCGAGCTCGACCCCTTCTACGCGATCGCCTTCGACTACGTGCCGTACCGCCAACTCGACGCCACGCTGAGCCGCGACCTCGGCGAACACCTGACCGTGGCCGTGGGTGCCGAAGTGCGCCGCCTGCGCGACCGCAGCGACGAACGGGCATTCAACCGCAAGTTCGAACGCTACCACGCCGACCTGACGCTGCTCGATCTCGGCGCACGCGGGCTCTCGCTGACGTTCTCGGGCAGCCTCTGGGAATCGTCCGGCGAGGCCTTCCGCACGGCAGGCTTCGACCTGCTGAACGCCGGCGGCGGCTGCCCCTCTACACACTGCGCATGCTACTTACCGTCGCCGCCCTTCTCGCCTGTGGCCTTCTCCGCCGCCTTGCCAGCAGCCTCGACCGCCTGAGCAATCGAGTTGGCCGCGACCTGCGGGCTGACCATGAAGGCCATCGAACTGCCACCGCCGCCACCGAACATGCGCATCATCATCGATCGATCCTCGCCGCCGTGGCCCGTGGATTCGATCGTGGCCACCACGCCGCACAACACGCCATCGGCCGTGAAGACCGGCGAACTCGTCTCCGCACTGCCCTCGAGCGCCCAAGCACTGCGGGGCTTCTTGATGCGACCGGCAACCTCGTTGCGACCCAGCACGGGCGCAAAGTCATATGCCTCCGCCAGACGCCGCACCGAGTACACCGGCGTCCCGATGTCGACTTCGCCCTTCTGCGCGAACGACAGCGGCACGAGCGTGCGGTCACCGAGTTCGGTGATCTGCACGTACGAGAAGCCCAGCTTGTCGTCCTTGGCGACGACCTTGGCCATCAACTCCTTCGCCTCGTTGCCGATCACGACCTTGAGGCTCGTGACCGTGCTCTCCACTTCGGCCTCACCACCGAACATCATGTTCATCTGCGCCCCGGGGTCGAGCGAGCTGGTCGGGACCAACACGATCCCGCTCTTGTCGACGACCGTGCCGAGCATCTCTTGCTTCGACTCCTGCTTCTCGCCACCCATCATCGCCGGCATCGTGATCTCGGCGACGACGCGAACCGTGACGATGGACGGGGAGATGGCGTCGACGAGCTTCGCCAGCGACTGCTTCTCTTGAGCCGGCGACGAAGCGATGGCCAACAACACGACGGAGTACGCAGGAATCTTCATGAGTGGAACCTCGGAATCAGAATCGGATCGGGGAATGGAACGGGCGCAATCACTTCGAGTAGCTCGGCTCCACGATCACGAAGGCCGTGCGGGTGCCGCGGCGGACGAGAATCTGGATCATGGCGCGTCGCTCGGCGTGCGCGGCGTCGAGTGCCTTGGTGACATCGGCGGGCGTCGCGATCGGCAGTGCATCGATGCGTTGGATCAGATCGCCCGAACGCAGGCCGGCCATCGCGGCCCAACCTCCGTTCGTGCAGTCGGTGACGACGACGCCTGAAGCACCTTCGGGCCAGGTTTGGTCGACGCGATCGGAGAACACGATCTCGCGCACCTTGAGTTCGAAGAAGTCATCGCTGGCCTTTGCGGGTTGGCCAACCACCAGGCGCGATGCCTCGAGAACGATGTCGAGCGACAGGTTTTGATCGCCGCGGCGGACCTTCAGCGCGACCTTCTGGTCGACGGCGAAGTCGTGCAGCAGGTTCTCGAGATCGCCAGCGTCCTGCGGCCGGTAGGACTCCAATGTCTCGTCGCCCAAGGCAGTCAGGATGTCGCCGACCTGCAAGCCACTCGCGGCGGCGCGCGTGTCGGGCAGCACCCTAGTTACGCGCAGGCCCTTCTGACCCGTCATGCCGAGCGCGACGGCGACGTCAGGCATCAGCACCTGGGTTTGCACACCGAGCCACGGCCGAGGCAGGGTCGTGCCACCCTTGCGTTCGATCGGCTCTTCGATGACCAGTGCAGCAATCACGTCTTGGCGGCCGCGCCGCACGCCAAACGCGAGCCGGCTGCCGGGCTTTGCGTTCGTGAACGTCGCCTCGACGTCGGCGAGTGTCTTCACCGGCTTGCCATCGAGGCTCGTGATCACGTCGCCACTCGAGAGTTCGGGGCGCGCACTCTCCAGGGGCTTGCCGGGGCGGATGCCCGTGATCAGTACCCCGTCGCTGTTAGGCCAACCGCGTGCTGCCGCGAGCAGCGCCGTCACGTTGCGCACTGTCACGCCGAGGTTGCGGAACTCGCGTTCGTCAGCGAGGAAGTTCTCCCAACGGGCCACGTGCACCGGCAGCGTCTTGCCACTGTCGACGGATATTTGGACCGTGGAGCCCGGCGGGAGATCGGCGATCGCACCGAACACGAGCGGCAGTTCGTCGACGAAATGGCACTGCACGTCGCGGCCGCCGATCGCAGTGATGCGATCGCCAGGCACGATGCCGGCCTGGTCCGCGGGAGAACCGAGAGCGACGTGCGAAACGAGTGCGCCGCGCCGCGTCGGGTTGTTGACAGGCTTGAAATCGACACCGATCCAGCCGCGCCGCACTTCGCCGAAAGTCACGATCTGGTTCAGCGACTTGCTCAGCAGATTCGACGGTGTCGCAAAGCCCAGGCCGCCACCGCCGCGCGTGTTCATGCCGACGATCTCGCCCCGCAGACTGACCATGGCACCGCCGGAGTTGCCCGGCAGGATCAACGCATCGGTCTGGATCCAGAGCGTGAACATGCCGGTCTTCTGACCGCCGATGTCGAGCTCGTCCGTGTCGTTGCCGAGGAAGTCCGTGAACACGCGCTTGGTGTTGGACACGATGCCCAGCGTCATCGAGGACGATAGCGCCAACGGATTGCCGACGACCAGCACGTAGTCGCCGACCTCGACCGTGCTCGAGTCGCCCAGCGTGGCGAACGGCAAGGCGACGTTGGGATTGCGCCGCTTCTGCAGGTCGAGCTGAAGCACCGCGAAGTCCAACGCCGGATCCTCCGCCAGCACCTTGGCCGCGATGGTCTCGCCGGTCGGCAGCGTGCACGTGACGCGTTCGGCGCCCTCGACGACGTGGTAGTTCGTGATCACGTGCCCGGCCGGACTCACGATCGTGCCCGAGCCGGCACTCGGCCGCCGCACCGTGCGTCCGCTCTCGTACGACTTGGAGACGACCGAGATGTTGACGAGCGCTGGGTAGACCTTGCTCTTCGCGTATTCGATCTGGGCCTTGATTTCGGATTGCTGCGCCGGCAGCGAGCAGGCGAACAAAGCGGCGAGAACGACGCGGGCTGGAGTCGAGTGCAACGGGATTCTCTTGGATCTGGCGGTGAGCGAGAAGCAGAGCATCGCGGGAACGGGACGGCAAGCCGCACGGCGAAGTGACGGAACGAGACCCTGCGCCTGCTGAAGAAAGTGCGACCCTCGCTAGAAGTTAGATCGACTCGAGCGGACGCACTTATGGGCCGACGGCCACCCCGACGACCACACCCACGCGATCGCGGCAGGCTCGCTCGAGCACAGGGCGCACGGGCGCGATGGCCGACTTCCACGCCCGGCACTGGCGATATTATGCTTGGGTGCATAATGCGTCGATGCATAATGTTGGCATGGACTGGCAAGACCGGCAGACCGAGCTCGCGCGACTGGACCACCTGTCCAAGCGGCGCGACGGCGGCTTCGCCGTGCTCTGGGGCAGGCGACGCGTTGGCAAGACCCGCTTGCTCGTGGAATGGGTGCGCCAACGCAACGGGGTTTACTTCGTGGCCGACGAGACGACACCTGCGCTGCAACGCCAGCGGTTGGCTGAGGCGATCGCCGTCGTCTTGCCGGGCTTCGACGACGTCGAGTATCGCGATTGGGGCGGCACCTCAGGTCGTAGTCCTCCGTCCAGTTCGCGCTCCCGAGAACGGCCGCCGTGTCGTCCACGATCACGAGCTTGCGGTGGTTGC
>JBDSBS010000546.1:0-2605 GCA_039921435.1 Planctomycetota bacterium
CATCCGTACAACGTGCCGTCGGGCGCGAACGTCAACCCGGTTCGTACGGTGGAAAACGTGCCCACCGTGGTGCAGGCGCCGGTGCCGAGGTCGATCGTGTAGAGCCGCAAGGGGGCGTTGCGCTCGCTGCCGTAGAGCTGCCCGGACACCGGATCGAACGTGATGTCCGCGACCGTCGATGTACCGACCAGAGACACGATGAAGGTCAGCGTGCCCGTTGCGAGGTCGACCAGGTAGATGGTGTCGGTCAGCGGGTCGACGCCGAATACCGCTCCGCTCGGATTGGCAGCCAACCCGAAGAGCCGTTGAGATCCACCAACCGAGGTTCGCAACGTCGATGTCCCGGTGGCACTGATGAAGTCGTAGAGGCCGCGCCCGCCGGTAGCGCCGCCGTTCTCCTCGAAGTAGACAAGGTCGGCGCAGCCGGGACCGTCCACTGCACCCGGCGCAACCCACGGCGTGCCGTTGGAAGGCGAGTTGAGGATCGTCACGCCATCGGCCGCGACGCCCTGCGGTGCTTCCGGCAGTGCCGAGAGTGGTGAGGTCAGGCAAGCGATGCAACCGAGAAAAGCGGCCGGCATGAGGCCGCACGAAGAGTGTTGCGTGCGAGGCATCTCGCCAATGCTACCCCGGTTTCCCTGGGGGTTGCTTCAGCCCTGGAATCACCGCTAAGACGACTCATGGTTGCGTCCACGAAGCCGCCGTTTGCGCAAGACGACCGCGCGCGACGTAGCGACAACATCGACGAAGCGCGCGGCGCGCTGACACCGCGGGTGTGGGTTCGGCATGGTGGACACCACTCGCACGGCCGCAGCCGCCTTCCCCGTCGCAACCGAGACAGCACGCACCTATCGTCCTGCGCCGCCCGCGGCCAGCCGCCGCAGGCGACACGATCTCCATGATCGAGTTCGAGAAGGGCGTCCTGTTCGTCGGCTACGGTGCGGTGGCGCAGTCGACTCGCCGCATAGCCGACCACGTCGGGTGCGTTCGTCCCGTGCCCTGGGTGCGCCCGTTCTGCTCCCGTCGGCCAAGTTCCGGTCAGCCTGTCGACGCGAGCGCATCGCGCAAGGTCGTCCGAATCTAGCGCCAGAACCAATTTCGAAGTCAAGATGGCCCTCACGGGATTCGGTCGAACCGCCCAACGTCTCGCCCAGCACTGGAACACTCGACGCGAACGGGAGCGTCGCCGAGGTTCCGTGCGGGTGGAACCACGACCGTCGCCGTACACTCCGCAGCCTCGACGCTGATGAAGATCATGCTTCCTCCTCTCCCCCTGGCCTCGTGGAAGCCCACGAAGGAAACGCTCCACATCTTCGTGCAGATCGTGGGGAAGATCCGACTCACGCTGGCGCCAGCGAGGAACCACTGGTGGCATGTGACGTCGCGCCCATCTTGTTTCGGCATCTCGCTTCCTTCGGCATCCGTCCATCCATCGTGGCGAAGCCCTACGACCTGCCGTTCGCCAAGCTGCCGTTTGCTGCCGACGAAAGTCACGCAGCCTACGACGCGGAGGCGGCTGCGACGTTGGGACGATCTTGCGGTGGACGGCCGGGGTGCTCGAGCGCTTCGCTGGCCAATTCAAGGGGAAGACCAGCCCGTGCACTTCTTTTGGCACGGATTCGATCTCGCGCTCACGCGCTTCTCAGGCCGCCCTGCGCCACCGATCCCCGGCGCGAACGCGGTCACGCGCGCGGCCTACTCGCACGAGGTGGCCAGCTTCGGGTTCTGGCCCGGCGACGCCAACGTGCCTGCGCCGGCCTTCTACGCGTACGCGTCGCCCGTCGCCTATGGGCTGCGAGACGAACCGCTCCAGCCGCGCGGAGCGAGATGGAACTCCGAAGGGGGCCAGGCGCGCCTGTCGTACGCCGTGGTTCGGAGATCCCAGGATCCGGCCAAGACCCTCACGGAATTCTGGGAGAGCGTCGATCGCGCGGCGCGGGCTCGAGCGTGCTGGAGCGCCGCACAACCGCACGACGTGGCCCAGAGCCAAGACAGCGAGTGAACGCTGATTGAGAGACGGCGTGTCGCGACGACCACGACGGTCGCTCACAGCGCTCGCATGAACGCCACCAGGTCGGTCTTCTCAGCGGCAGTGAGGTCGAGCTCCAGGACGAGCGCAAAGAACTCGACGGTGTCCTCGAGCGTGATCAAGCGGCCGTCATGCAGGTACGACGGCGATTCCTTGATGCCACGCAACGTGAACGTCTTGATCGGGCCATCGGCCGCGGCCATGCGGCCGTTGATCAGGCGCGGCGTGAAGAAGCGCTCGGTCTGCAGGTTGTGCATCGTGTTGTCGGTGTAGTACGGCGCCGGGTGGCAGTCCGAGCACTTCGCCTTGCCGAAGAACAACGCCTGTCCGCGTGTCTCCGCTTCCGAAGCGCGACGCGGATCGAGCTTGCCGTCTATGCCGAGCTTCGGCGCCGGCGGGAAGTCGAGCAGCGCCTGGAACTCCGACATGGCATGCACCTGCGTCGCGCGATCGAGCGTGTTTACGCCCTTCTTCGTCGCGATGACGGGGTCGCCGTCGAAGTACGCCGCGCGCTGCTCGAACTCGGTGAAGTCCTCCACTGTCTTCAGCGCTCGCTGCGAGCCGAAGAGGCGCTGG
>JBDSBS010000547.1:0-2561 GCA_039921435.1 Planctomycetota bacterium
GGCTTCCGCCTCTGCCACTACGCAATCCTCAACGACCACCTGCACTTCCTCGTCGAAGGCTCAAACCGAACCTCCCTCGCGCGCGGCCTCCAGGGACTCCTCGTCCGTATCGCCAAAGCCCTCAACAAGCTGTGGGGCCGGCGCGGCCGCGTCTTCGCCGACCGCTACCACGACCGCATCCTGAAGACGCCGCGCGAAGTGCGCAGCGCGATTCGCTACGTGCTCGGCAGCTATGTCCCGACCAGCAGCTATGTCCCGGCCAGCAGCTATGTCCCGGCCAGCAGCTATGTCCCGGCCAGCAGCTATGTCCCGGCCAATGGCAAGAAGCACGCCGCCGAAGGTCGCCAGGTCTCGGTGCCGCAAGCGATCGACACCTACACTTCCGCGCCCTGGTTCGACGGCTTCCGCGAGAAGATCGTCATGCGCGGCGGGGCGGTCCTCCGCCCCGTCGCCCGGGCCCGCACGTGGATGTTGACGTCAGGTTGGCGGCGGCACGGCTTGCTGTCGGTGCACGAAGTACCGGCCGCCGGTTGATCGGTTGCCAACGATGGCAAGGCGGCCAGAGACACCCCGCCTCAGGCCGCAGCAACTGCTGGTTGTGCGCGGACCCCACGAAAGCCGAAGTGGAACCATTCGATGAAGGCGGTCGCCATCACAGCGATGGTGGCCGACCACAGATTGCCGGTGCCCCACTCACAACCACTCGCGCGCAGAGAGCCCATCGGTTCGACCGCCGCCACCCGCGAGTTCCCTAAGATGCGCGTGCTGCACGCGATGCCGGAGGTCTGGATCGAGCGCACGCAGTCGTGGCTGCACACGCAGATCGCGTCGCTGCCCGCCGCCGTAGAGAGCCACGTGGTGTGCAATCGCACCATGCTGCTCGACGAGTTCCCGTTCCCGCGCATTCACTGCCGGGCTGATGCGAGCGCGCTCTTGCGAGCCTGGTATCGGTTCGAGGACGCGACCGGTCTGCGGCGGCGATGTGGGTGGGGGCGACACGTCGTGCACTCGGTGCGACCCGACTTGATCCACTCGCACTTCGGTTCGACGGCCTGGGCGATGTTGCCGGCGGCGCGGCGCGGCAACATTCCCCACGTCGCGACCTTCTACGGACTCGACGTCAACTGCCTGCCGCGGCTCGGTTGGGCAGAGCGCTACCAAGAACTGTTCGCCGACGTCGACCTGGTTCTCTGCGAAGGTCCGCACATGCAACGGTGCATCGTCGCTCTGGGCTGTGCATCGCAGAAGGTGGGCTTGCACCGTCTTGGCGTCGACCTCGCGCGCATTCCGTTCCAGCCTCGCACGTGGCGGCCGGGGCAGACGCTGCGGGTGTTGCTCGCTGCGTCGTTCCGCGAGAAGAAGGGGTTGCCCTACGCGATTGCAGCCCTTGGTCGACTGCGGCACGAGTTGCCGATCGAGGTGACGGTTCTCGGTGGTCCGGGCCGATCGCACGAGGAGCAGATCGAGGCGAGAGCCATCGAAGCGGCCATCGTCGAGTCGCGGCTCGGTGCGAAGATCCTCTTGCGGGGCTTCCAGCCCTACGCCGAGTTGCTGCGAGAGGCATACCGGCACCACGTCTACCTGGCGCCGAGTGTGACGGCCCGCAACGGCGACACCGAAGGCGGGGCGCCGGTCACCGTGATCGAGATGGCGGCTTCGGGCATGCCGGTGGTCAGCACGCGCCACTGCGACATTCCAGACATCGTGCAGGACGGCGTCACGGGGTTGCTCGCCGACGAGCGGGACGTGAACGGCCTCGTCGGCTGCATGCTCCGTCTGGTCGCCGAATACGAACGTTGGCCGACGATGCTCGCGGCCGCGCGACAGCGCGTCGAGGTGCACCACGATGCGCGACAGCAGTCGATCCTGCTAGCACAGCACTACGCGAGGCTGTCCGGGCGGGGTTGATCGCGAGAGAACGTCAGGCAGCGGTCGAACGCGAGCGTCGCCGCCACCAGCGAGCGGTGAGCCGAGCGATTGGAGCCTTGCCGAACCAGGCGACGAAGGCGAAGGCGCCCACGCAGCCGCTGCCGGCCACGGCGACCGAAAGCAGAGCCGGAGCGCCGAGCGACTCTAGGAGCGCGCGCAGGGCCCAGGTGACGGCGAGAGCTGCGACAGTGGCGGGACCGAGTCGACCGACCGACCAGAACAGGGCCGCCCGCGGCAATCCGAGCAGTTTGGCAGCCGCCGACAGCAGACCCGGCAGTGCTGCGAACAACAGCACACCGAGTGCTAGCGCAACGCCGCGCAGCGGCAGCCATAAGCTGGCGGCACAGGCGAGCAGCATCACGGCTCCGCGCAGCAACCCCCAGCGCAGCATCGACTTCGTTTGCCCGTTGGCCATCAGCATCGAGCCGGGGCTCTGCAGCAAGATCGTCGCGATCGCCGCTGGCAGCAGCAGTGCTGCGACTGGCCCAACGGGCGCCCACTTGGCCGGCAGCACGGTGTCCGCGAGCAAGTCGATCAGCACGGCCGCCGCGACCAGTGCTGGCAGCATGAGCCCCGCCAGGACCTGATCGCAGCGCAGATACATGACCCTGGCGCGCGCCACGCGATCCTGC
>JBDSBS010000548.1:0-10956 GCA_039921435.1 Planctomycetota bacterium
AACCAGGCGGCCGCGAGCGCGAGCGGCACCCAGATGCGCGGATCCAGGCAGTGGCGGCTCACGCGGTGGCGCTCCGGAAGCGGCGCCAGAATGAGCGGTGCAGCAGGTCGCGCGGATGGATGGTGTCGCCACTCAGCGTCACGATCAGGTCGGCGAGTGACGGCCACCGACCGAGGCTCCGCACGAACGTGCGCACGAGCCACGGATGCCGCAGGGCGCGCTGCAGGACCCTGGCCGCTCGCAGGCGCGGCTCGAGTTCGCGGCTGCGGCGCGTTCGGTAGAGCTCGAGCGCTTCGCGCGCGCGCGCCGGTTCGAGCAGTGCGGTCGTCAGCGCTTCGCCAAGCGCTCTGGCAGTGAACAACGCGTAGTAGATGCCCTCGCCCGTCAGCGGATCGACGTAGCCAGCGGCGTCGCCGACGAGTGCCGCGCCGTCGAACGTTTGCGCCGTAGTGCGGAATGCGAACGGTCCGGTGCCGCGCCACGGCAACACTCGGCGCGCACCAGCGAGGCGTTCGCCCATGCCGGGAGCCAGCGCGAAGTGGCCGGCGACGAACTGATCCCAGTCGACGCTGCGGCGGTGCTGCAGCACGTGGCGCGGCACCACGAGGTTGACGCCAAACAGGCCCTCGTCGACCGTCGTTGCGGCGAAGAAGCCCCCCGGCAGCAGGTGCACTTCGGCAGTCGGCATCGGGGCGACCCCTTCGAAGTGCGCCACGAGTGCAAACTGATCGAGCCAGCGATCGCGCCGCTGCACGCCGAGTTCGCGAGCCACACGCGAGTGCACGCCATCGGCACCGACGACCCAGCGCGCTTTGCATTCGACCGCGGCGCGGGCAGGATCGCGCAGCGCAGCACCGGTGATGCGGCCGTCGCGGTCGCGCAGCAAGCCCGTGAACTCGTGGCGCGGCAGGAACGTGGCGCCGGCGCGCTGTGCCGCTTGCAACAACGCGTGGTCGAACCGTTCGCGACGGATGCCAAAACCCGTGCTAGCTGTGCTCGGCAAGCCTTCGAGCCGCCGGAAGTGACCGAGCGCTTTGGCGCCAAAGCCGTGCAACCGCATGCCGCGCACCAGGTGAACGCCGAGGCCGGCGATCGGGGTCCCGAGATCGAGGGCGTCGAGGTATGGGGCGCATTCGGGGCTCAGGAACTCGCCGCACGGCTTGTCGCGCGGGAACGCCTTGCGGTCGGCGATGCGCACCTCGAAGCCGCGCTGCGCGAGTTGGTTGGCGAGCGCGCTGCCGGCGGGACCGGCGCCGAGCACGAGCACGTCACAGCGCATGGTCGGGCCCTCTTGCAGGTGACGTTCCGACGAGCTGTGGGCGGTGTTCGCGCTTGGCCAAGACGAGCATCGGCAGCACGACGGCGGTCGCAAACCAGGCGACCGCGATCGTCGTCGACGCCAGCAGCGCGAACTCCACCGTGGTCTCGAGCTGGCTCGTGGCGGCGACCAAGAAGCCCAGCAGCAGCACGAAGCTCGACAGCGTCATGGCGCGTCCGCAGCGGTCGAGTGCTGCGCGCAGCGCGTGGCGGCGCGATGCCAGCGCACGCGCATGTGAGTAGTGATGCAGCAGGTGCAGCGTGTTGTCGACGATGAGGCCGAGCATCGTACAGCCGATCATCGCAGTGGCGACCGAGACCGGGCGACCGCTCCAGCCGATCAAGCCGTAGACCCAGATCGACGGCACCAGGTTGGGCAGCATGCCGATCAGGCCGAGGCGTAGCGAACGCAGGCCGATGCACATGCCGATGGCGAGCAGCACGAACGACAGTCCGAGGCTTTGCGCGAGGCTCTGCATGAGATGGTGCGAATCGCGCGCGATCTGCACCGAGGCGCCGGCGGGCACGACGCCGTCGAGGCCGAGCACGTTCGCCGCGCGTTCGATGTCGGCGAAGAGCGGTTCGCGCACGGCGCTGCCGCCGGGCTGCAGCAGCAGCGGCACGGCGAGGTCGCCGCCGGGACCGCGCTGCACGTTGCCAGCGAGCCCGACCAGGCCGGGTTCGTGTTGCATGGCGGCGACGAACGGCAGCAAGCGCGATGGCTCGCTGGCTTCGCTGCGGGCCGGCACGAGCAGGTGGAACACTTCGACGCCGCCGAGGCGCGCCGCGAGCACGTCGTGGTCGAGGCGGACCTGGTCGCTGGCTGGCAGCAAGCGCAGCGGGTCGTTGTCGGCGTGCAAGCGCGGCAAACCAGTCAGCGCGAGCGTCGTCACGATCGCGGCGGCGAGCGCGAGTGGCACTTGCTGGCGGCGAAGCACGCGCAACCACATAGCACCGAGCGAGCGCTGCGGGTGCGTGCTGCCCATTGCCGAGCTTGCCGCCGAGATTGCCGCCGAGCGTGCCGCGAACGGCAGCCAGGCCGGCAAGATCAGGAACGTGAAGAAGTGAGTCAGGGCGACGCCGAGTGCTGCGCGCACGCCGAAGTCGGCGACTGCGGGCACGCTGCTCGTCGCCAGTGACCAGAGGCCGATCATGGTCGTGCCGGTCGCCAGCAGTGCTGGTGTGCGCAGTTCGCTCGCAGCCGTGTCAGCGGCGTCACGCGGCGCCTGCCCCGTCGCGCGCGCACGCCGGAAGGCCTCGACGAAGTGCACGCTGGCTGCGACGCCGATCGTCAGCAGCACGGGATCGAGCAGCGCCGAGATCGGATCGAGCCGGTGGCCGAGGCGTGCGACGATGCCGCCGGTCCACGCAATCGCGGCGACAGCGGGCAGCAGGGTGGCGACCGCCAGACCCAGGCGTCGATACAAGCCCGCCGCGGCGAGCAGCAGCACCGCCATCAGGCTCGGCACGATGGTCGTGCGTTCGCCGGCGACGAGTTTGGCGATGGTGCCTTCGATCAGCGGCAGGCTCGTGGCCAGGACCTGCACCGATGGCGGCGCATTCGCCTTCGCCGCGGCGACGACGCCGGCGGCGAGTGCAGCGAGGTCTTCGCCCTCGAGCGAAACCGTCAGCAGCACCAGGCTCGGATCAGGGCTCGGCGGATTGCTGCAGGCGACGACGCCGGGCATCGCGGCGAGGTGCCGTTGCATCGTCGCGATCACTTCTGGATCGGTCGGCTCGGAGGGCGGGGCAACCCCATTCGAGAACGCGAGCAGCACGACCGGGTCCTTGGGCACGACCTCGGCCAGCGCCCGCAGGTTCTTGGCGTCCTCGCTGTCGGGAGCCTTGAGCGCCTGATTCGTCGGGTCGACCGCCTGCGTGACGAGGCCCGCGAGCAGCCATGCCGTGACGGGCAAGAACAGGACGAGCCAAACGGCGAGTCGCAGCAACCTTCGTCGATCGACTCGGGGCATCGCATCCACAACACTAGGCCGTGCTAGCTTCGCCGCGCCGCACCGTGCGGATGCAGGCGGCAGCAAGTCACCGAAGCGTGCACTTCGTGGTGTGGCCTTGCAAGGGTTGCGTGCCGGGGCGGTGACAGTTCGGACTGACGTCATGGTTCAGCAATCGACGACTCGCCCTCCGCGTAGCCGAGTCAGAAGTTCCATCCTCTTTCGCACTTCACGTGTCTTGCGATGGCATGCCGACGTGTTACCCAGGTCTCCCGTCTGCACCCTTGTGCCGATGCAGCCCGGAGCACAGATTCACGCCCATTCATGGTGGCCACACCAAACCCCGCAATACGCGAGCCTATTACCACTGCGAGTGCGAAGCGAAAGCGGGCGCGCAAACAGGAGCCTGCCATGGCCGGAGCCGTTCGGAACCAACGGGACTGGATCTGACATTGAGCGAGACCTCGGGTTTCGAGCGAGACCTCGATTCTGGCCGACGACCCGGCGGCCTGGCAGGTGCACGGTGAGCCAGCCGACCGGGCGAACGACGGCCTCGAGGCCGCGCACGACGATCGTCTCGCGAAAGCCCTCGAACCACGGCGCCGAGGTGAAGGTGTCGATGGCGTAAGTGACGGCGACGGCGCGACCTTCGGCGGCGTGCTTCTTGCCGTTCGCCAGCACGCTACCCAGCACGTAGCGCAGCACGTTCCGCACGTCGCGAGGTGAGCGCAGGATGTGGTCGTGGTACCGATCGGCGAAGACCCGCCCACGGTGTTGCCACAGCCGGTTGAGGGCGCGGGCGATGCGAACCAGCAGGCCCTGCACGCCGCGCGACAGAGTGGTGCAGCCGGTCGCTTCGACGACGAGGTGCAGGTGGTCGTTGAGTACCGCGTAGTGCCAGTGTGGTTTGGCCTGGGCCGGAAACCGTTGCGGTCGCAGCCGGCGGCGAACACAACGGCTTCCGAGGCAGCGGACGATGTTCTTTGGAACGCTCGATACGAGAGCCACGCTCTGGCCGAGGGTTGGAGGTAGACGCCGAGGCACGTGTACTGCTTTGATGTCCTGATGGCCGGCAAGCTGCTGCAATGGATCGGCGTGTTCTTCGTTCTGGGGCTCCTCGGCGCCGCAGCGGTTGGGTTCATGGTGCTGAAGGATCGGGTGCGCATCGTCGTGCAGTCGGACCAGCCGAACGCGGGACCCGACGCGACCGCCCTGCTGCGCGACGACGTGCAGGTGTTGGCCCGCGACCTCGACGCGCTGCAGACGGCATTGGTGTCGAACTTCGAGCAACTCGGTCGAGCCTTCGAAGAACGGGCCGAAGCGCGCCACGGCGAGGTGGTGGCAATGCGGCAGGAGTTGCCGGCGGCGCGGCAGCGGCTCGAGGGCCTGGCGAGCGATGTCGCTGTCTTGCGCACTGAGGTGCAGAGTCTGTCCGCGGGTCCGGCGAGCAGCGCAGCGAACGCTGCGACGGCGCTCGCCGCGGAACCTCCCGCGGGGTCTCCCGACAGGGCGTCGGTCGAACGGCTGACGGTGGAGCCGGCACGTGAATGGGAGCCCGCTCCCGACACCAGGAAGCCCGCGGCGAAGGCCGCGGGCTTCCTGTCGTTCTCGCTGCCGAGCACGCAGTTTCGTTTCGATGCGCCGCAGGACTACGTGCTCGTGCCGGAGCTCTGCCGCGTCGGCTTCGATGCGAAGAGCACGCTGCACGACTTCACGGGCGTGACATCGAACGTGAAAGGCCACTTCCGTGCCGACTTCGACGACCCGGCTGGCGCCTGGACCGGTGAGGTGGCTGCGGAAGCCAGCTCACTGGTGACTGGCGTCGAAGGCCGCGATACCAACATGGTTGAGTACCTCGACGTCGGGCAACACGCGCGGATCCGCTTCGTCGTCGAGCGGTTTCGACCCGCTGACTCGGGCATCGACACCAAGAAGCAAACGGCGCGCGGCGACCTGGTCGGGCAGATGACGATCCGCGGCGAGACGCGCGAGCTGACGATGCCAGTGCAGATCGAGGTGGACCCACAGAAGCGAGTCGTCGTGACCGGGCAGGTGGCCTTGAAGCTGAGCGACTACGCGGTGCCCGTGCCGAGCCAACTCGGCGTCATCAACATGCACGACGAAGTCACCATCTGGATCGCCTTGCGCGCGCGCATGCAAGCGGAGACGAAGAAGTGAGCCACACGCCGTTCCAGCGAGCGACCTGGTTGCTGCTGGCCGGCACCTGGCCTGGCTGCATCGCGTCCAACGTCGTCGCCACCCAGGATCGCGCGGTCGTGTGCGACGCCGCGGACCTCGCGTTCGAACCTGTGGGCAGCGTGGTCCTCGAGGGGCTCTACGAGTCGATCGACATCCGCGGCGAAGCGGCGGTGTCGCTTCGCAAGGTCTACTACCTGTTTGCCGCGGACGGTACCTATACGGCGGCGGCGTTGACCGAGGTCGACGGTGTGCCGAGCTTCCAGACGCTGAATGGTGTGTGGGACTCGACCTCTGCTGGCCTCGCGCTCGACGGCCGCGCACCGGTGCTGCTCGAACGCGCTCCCGAGCACCTGCGCCTCACGGCACCAAAGGGCGTCTTGGTGCTGCGGCGCGGGACCTTGCAATGACCCCATCGATAGGCGCGCCGCTGTTCGATCACGACGGTTGGTGGGATGCCGACTGCCGCGCGTTTGCATCGCTGCGCACGGTCAGTGCGTTCCGCCTGGCCTTGTTGCAGCGGTGGCTGCCGGGCAACTGGCGCGGCCGCACCGTCGTCGACCTCGGATGCGGTGGGGGTCTGCTCGCGGTGCCGCTGGCCGAAGCCGGCGCGCGCGTGCTCGGCGTCGACCTCGCGCGCCGTGCGCTGGCGGTTGCGCGAGCGCGCCGCGCCGCCGATGGACAGCCGCTGTCGTTCCTGCCGCTGTTGGCTGACATCGTGTGCGCACCGATCGGTGCCGCGCGCGCCGACGTTGTGCTGCTCGCCGACGTGCTCGAACACGTACGCGAGCCGGCCGCCGTGGTCGCCGCCGCAGCGCGGCTCGTGCGCATCGGCGGCCACCTGTTCGTCAACACCATCCACCGCACGCTGCGCTCGAGGCTGTTCGCGATCACGCTCGGCGAAGGGCTCGGCTTCATTCCGCGCGGCACCCACGAGTGGCGTCACTTCGTGCGACCCGACGAACTCGACGCGATGGCAGCACAGGTGGGGCTCGTTCGCACGTTGCGCACCGGCGAGGCGCCGCGCCTGTGGCGCACGCTGCGGGCTGGCCACGTCGAACTGCGCGAGAGCAACAGCCTCGCGGTCGGTTACGCCGCGCTCTACCAGAAGGCTCGATGACGCTGCGGTCTGCGAATCTGGTCGCCGCCTCAGGCGCGCGCCCCGCGAAGAATCCCTGTGCGAAGGGCATGTTCGGCGATCGCTTCGGAGCCTATCGGGCTACCTTGCCCTCCCTTCTGCCGAGAATCCGCCGTTGAAGATCGCCGCCGTTGGCACCGCCTTTCCGCCGCACTGGTACCCACAGCGCGAACTCACCGAGTACCTGGTCGCGGCCTTCGGCGCCGAGCCACGCCTGGCCGAACGCCTGCGCACGCTGCATGCCAACACCGGCATCGAGGGTCGACACCTGGCCCTGCCGATCGAGGCGTACGCCGAACTGACGGACTTCACGCGCTGCAATGCGGCCTGGCTGCAGGCTGCGCTCGAGCTCGGCGAACGTGCGATCCGCGAAGCGTTGGCGCGCGCCGGTCTGCAGCCTTCCGACGTCGATGTCGTGTTCTTCTCGACCGTGACGGGTCTCGCGAGTCCGTCCGTCGAAGCGCGCCTCATGCACCGCCTGGGCATGCGTTCGGATCTCAAGCGCGTGCCGATGTTCGGCCTCGGCTGCGTTGCGGGTGCAGCCGCCGTGTCGCGCGCGGCCGACTACGTCAAGGGTTACCCGAATGGGGTTGCGGTGGTGCTCACCATCGAACTCTGTTCGCTGACGCTGCAGCGCGAGGACCGTTCGGTCGCCAACCTCATCAGCACGGGACTGTTTGGCGACGGCGCCGCGGCGGCGATCGTCGTCGGCGCCGAGCGGCGCTCGACTGGGCTCGAGGTAGTGGCCACGCGATCGGTGTTCTACCCCGAGACCGAAGACGTCATGGGTTGGCACATCGGCGCGCACGGGTTTCGCATCGTGCTGTCGGCCGCGGTGCCGACCGTCGCGCGCGAACGTGTGCCTGGCGACGTCGACGCGTTCCTCGAAGAGCAGGGCGTGACGCGGCGAGACATCGCGCGCTGGATCGCGCACCCCGGTGGGCCCAAGGTGCTGCAGGCGCTGCAAGACGGGCTCGGGTTGTCGCGCGAGGACCTGTCGTGCAGTTGGAACTGCCTCGAGCGCGCGGGCAACCTGTCGAGCGCTTCGGTGCTCATGATCCTCGAGCAGACCATGCGCACCAAGCCTGGTCGCGCTGGAGAACTGGGCCTCATGGCCGCGATGGGGCCAGGCTTCTGCAGCGAGTTCCTGCTGCTGCGCTGGTAGGGGCGGGCAAGTTGCAGCGACGGTTCCGCCCGTGGTCGGGCTCGTGATCTCCGGCGGCGGTGGTTACACCACGGTCCTATCCGGCGACGAACGAACGCTACGGTGCTGGCTGCGGCGGGCAGCCGTCGAGCTTCTACGAGCACTTCTAGAACGGGCAAGCGTTCGACCTCACGGGGTGGACGATGATCCCTGACAATGCGGCGACCCCGAAATACTACGTCGTTGCCGGTGGCGCGCCGTCGGTCGACCTCACTAAGTCTTAGACTGCGAACGGCGCTCGCTCGGGCGGTGAGCTGCAACGATGTGCATTCTGATCCTGCTGCGAGGGTTCCACGCAACCCACCCCATCGTCGTCGCCGGCAATCGCGACGAACGTCTGGATCGCAAGGCGGCTCCGCCGGGCTTGTGGATCGGCGAACGGCGCCGCGTTCTGTCGCCTCGCGATCGCCTCGCGGGTGGGACTTGGCTGGCAGTCAACGAGGCCGGTCGGTTTGCCGGTATCACCAACATCGCTGGCCTGCCGCCCGTGCCCGACGCACCGTCGCGCGGTCACTTGCCCCACCTGGCACTGGACCAGCCGGACCTCGATGCGGGCATTTCCGCGGTGGCGGCGCGGGTGCGCGAGCACGCGCACTCCGCCTTCCAACTAGTGCTGTGCGACGGACGCAGGACCGTCGTCTTGCGCCACGCTCGCGGTCACCTCACCGTGGTCGAGTGGGCCGAGCCTGCGCTCGTCGTAACGAACGAACACGGGCCCGGTGAACTGCCGTTGCGCGGCTTGTCCGCTGCGTTGGTGCCGACGCACGACGTGCCGCGCCGGCTGGACCACTTGCAGGTCCTGTTGCGCGATCGGGGCGGCAACGGCCACCACGCGGTCTGTAAGCGCGGTGAGGCCTACGGCACGGTGTCGAGTTCGCTGATCGCGATGCCGACCGACGATCTGGCGCAGCTCGTCTGGCGCTACGCGCCGGGACCGCCCGACGTGACTGAGTACCGCAACTACGGCAACCTCGGTCGCCGTCTGCTGCCCGAGGAGCCCTACTGAAGAGCCGCGCCCAGCGGGCAGCGTCGAGCGGTTCAGCGAGGCAACGCAGCCAGGTTCGCCTTGGCGTCCGTCTTCGCCTTGCTCGCCCGCTCGCGAGCGAGGGCATCGCTGCTCGAGTCGCCGAGCACCTTGTCGGCAAGTTGCAGTACGCGTTCGTACATCGTGCGCGCCTTCTCCAGGTTGGCAGGCGAAGGCAGGTGGTACTGCAGCACGACTGCAGCGTCGTTGAGCAACTGCGGCGAGTCGGGTTCCTTCTCGAGTGCGTTCTGGTACGAGCTCCAGGCGTCGTCGAAGCGCTGCGTCTCGCGGCACAAGAAGGCGTGGTTGTTCCACGCGTCCGCGGAGTCGACGAGGCAGGCGATGACGTGGTTGAGGTCGCGGCTCGCTTCGATGCGCGCCTTGCCGAAGGCGCGGTCGCCGAGGAACGCCAGGATGGCGGCGTCTTCGCTGCGATGCTCGCTCGACAACCCGCGCAAGACGTCGGCGAAGGCTGGTGCGGAGAGGCGAGCATAGGTGGCGGCGTGCCGCTCGGCTGTGTCGTAGTCGCCCAGGCGGTAGGCCGACAAGAACAGGTAGAAGAGCGCATTCGGCGCGTTCGCATTGGCGGCGACAACCTGCTCGAAGCACCGGCGTGCGTCTGCCCAGGCGGCGCCGTCGAACCAAGCACGGCCCTCGTAGAAGCGCAGCGTCGCGACCTTCTCGGGCTTCGCTGTCGTTCCGGCTTCGTAGCGGCGCACCGCTTCGGCGTAGGCGTCGCGGCGTCCCTGCCAGTCGAGCTCCGTTGCGAAGGCACCGTGGTCGAGCGCCACGTCGGGGTCGATCGCGAGTGCGTCGAGAAAGTGGGCGCGACCTTCGGCGGTGTGCCGGTCCAAGAACGCCAGCTGGCCGAGCGCGACGTGTGGGTGGGCGCGCCCGGGGTCGAGTTCGGCGGCGCGCTGGAACGAGCGCTTGGCCAGTAGCCGCTCGGCGTCGATGGCGCCGACGAGGTCTGCCTCGGCTTGACCAGAGAGATTGTGTTCGCCGTGCTGGCGCAACAGATCCCGGAAGCGGTCGGTCGCGATGCGGCCGATGAGCACGTGTGCGCCGGAGCGTTCGGGATGGCGGCGCACGGCCTCTTCGGCTTGGCGAATGGCTTCCTGCCGATCGCCGAGCAGGTAGCGAGCTTGGGCCAGGATCAGCCGGCAGTCTTCGTCGTCGGGCTGTCTTTGCAGCACTCCTTCGGCGAGTTCGGCCGCGTCGGCCCAGAGAATCTCGGGCATCAACACGCCGCGGTCCGTCTCCGCTTGCAGCAGGAAGGTGCGGGCCAGCATCGCCCGCACTTCGAGTGCGCCCGGGAACGTCTTCTTGGCAGAGTCGAGCAGATCGACGGCCTCCTTGAAGCGGCCGCTGCGGCCAAGGCAGCGGCCAGCGGCGACGACCCAGTCGGCGCGCTGCGGGGTCCCCTTGGCCAGAGCCAGGAACGCGTCGGCTGCGTCGCTGTAGCGACCGCGGTTCTCGGCCGAGAACGCCCGTTCGCGCAGCGTGGACTCCGACTCGGTTGCCGCCGGTTCTTGCGCCGACGGTGACACTGGCGCGGGCAGTGGCGGTGCGGGCAGTGCCGGTGAGGGGGAAGGCGGTGAGGGAGTCTGGCAAGCCGCGCGCGAGCTCGCGAAGAACAGGCACAACAAGCCGCAGGCGATCCGCATGCTCACTTGCCTTGCAACAGCCGTTCCGCTGCTTGTAGGTGGCGACGAGCCCCGGGCCTCCGTGCGCCGGGGAAGTACTTCTGCGAGGCCTCCGCCGCTGCCTTCGCGGCGGCGCCGTCCTTCTTGTACTTCAGATTCCAGAGGGCGAGGTTCTCGTAGCAGTCGCCGATCGCCTCGTCGAGCTGCTCGCGTTCGTTCGCCTCGGCCGGTGGGTTGTCGCGCCGCATCTTCTCGCCGTCGGCGATCGCCGAGTCGAGCAGCTGCTTGGCGAGGTCCCAGTCGCGTTCGAGGTGGTAGATCGCGATCAGCGCGCAGTCGTTGCGCAGCCGCACGTTCTGCGGATCGAGCTGTTGGGCCCGGCGGTAGGCCTTGTAGCTCTGCTCGTACATCGCCGTGGCCTCCTGCTTCTTGCCCGCGTCTTCGAGCGCCTTACCGTGGTCGCGCGCAAACAGGCCCGC